>JBFIQU010000008.1:0-18957 GCA_041609395.1 Acidimicrobiia bacterium
GACAAGGACGTCGCCGACGTGCGCGTCGTGTTCAGCGGTGCGGGCGCAGCCGGTATCGCAACGGCGCGGTTCTTCCGTCACCTTGGCGTTCGGCCGGAGCACATCCTCCTCGTGGACTCCAAAGGGGTCATCTACGAGGGGAGGGAGGAGTTCCCCGACCACAAAGCCGAGTTCGCCGTAGCTACGGACCGGCGGACGCTCACCGACGCCCTCGAGGACGCCGACGCGTTCGTCGGTGTCTCGGTAGCGGGGACGGTCACCGGAGACATGGTGAAACGGATGGCCGGGCAGCCGATCATATTTGCGCTGGCCAACCCGGATCCCGAGATCCCCTACGACGAGGCGCGAGCCGCTCGACCGGATGCAATCGTGGCGACGGGCCGAAGCGACTTCCCCAACCAGGTCAACAACGTGCTCGGGTTCCCCTTCATCTTCCGCGGCGCTCTCGATGTCAGGACCAAGGCCATCACCGAGGGGATGAAGGTGGCGGCGGCGCAGGCGATAGCTGCGCTGGCCCGGGAGCCCGTCGTCGAGTCGGTGCTCAAGGCGTACGAACTGACCCGTCTCTCGTTCGGGCCCGACTACATCATTCCCAAACCGTTCGACCCCAGAGTGCTCTGGTGGGTGGCCCCGGCGGTGGCCAAGGCCGCGACGGACGAAGGCGTGGCGTTGCGCCCGCTCGACGATCCCGACCAGTACCGGGAGCGTCTCCAGCAGAGATTCCAATCGTCGTACGGGCTCATCAGCCTCGTGACCGACAAGGCGCAGGAGCGTCCGATGCGGGTCGTGTTCCCGCACGGCGCCGACATCAGGATCATCCGGGCGGCGCGCCGGGTCGTGGACGAGAAGATCGCTTCGCCCACGATTCTCGGCAACGAAACCGCGGTGCGTGACCACGCCGACGAGTTCGGGGTGCCGCTGGACGGTATCGAGATCGTCAATCCGGCCAAGGAGATCGACGACCGGTTCCGCTACGCCGATCAGCTCTTCCAGCTGCGGCATCGCAAAGGGGTGACGCTCGACGATGCCAGGCGCATGATGTTCAATCCCAACGCGTTCGCGTCGATGATGTTGCACCAGGGCGAGGCGGACGCCGTTGTCGGCGGCCTGACCAGCTACTACCCCGACACGCTGCGGCCGGCGTTGCAGGTGCTTCCCCTCGAAGAGGGACGCACGATCGTCAGTGCGCTCTACGTCATGGTCGTCAAGGGAAAGCCGTACGTGTTCACCGACTGCGCAGTCAATATCGAGCCCACCGCCGAGCAGCTCGCCGAGATTGCGCTTGCCGCGGCCGACTCGGCGCGACGGGATTTCGACATGCTGCCCCAGGTGGCCTTCGTGTCGTACAGCAACTTCGGCAGCGCCGACGGCGAGGAGCCGCAACGCATCCGTCGGGCCGTCCAGCTGTGCCAGGAGCTGCGCCCCGAGCTGCCGGTCGAGGGGGAGATGCAAGCCGATCTGGCGGTCAACCCCGAGCTGCTGGATGCTCGCCATCCGTTCAACCGGCTGACGGGTGGAGCCAACGTGCTTGTCTTCCCCGACCTCACCGCAGCCAACGCTTCGTACAAGCTGCTCCACGTGCTGGGGGGAGCGGAGGTGATCGGGCCGGTACTGACGGGTCTGTCGCGCTCGGTGCATGTGCTGCAGCGCGATGCCGAGGTCGGCGACATCGTGAATCTCACCGCGATTGCCGTGCTCGACGCGCAGCGCAAAGCGCGATAGCGGTTCTTCGATGGCGAGACGGGGGCCCCGGGAAGGATCCCCGTCTCCCTGAACGGCAGATTTCCTCAGCTGTCAGCTGTCAGCACCGTGCGACACGCCCAATGGCCCCACGGTCCCTGGGGGTGGTCGATGCGGATCGAGTGCTGGACCAGCCAGGCGGCGGCGGCGATGTTGGCCTCGGGGTCGAAGCGGTCGGCGTCGCCGAAGCCTGCGCCCCGGACGGCTCCCGGCCATGTTCCTTCGAGGAACTGGAACAGGCCGGCGGCCGTGGAGTAGGGGTTGGTCGCTTCGGGGTCGCCCCGGCTTTCGCACGCCATGATCTGCAGCGCTTCGTCGACCCGGTCCCGCGGGAAGTAGCGCTCGATCAGCGGTCGCCAGCGCTCGACGCCGAACAGGGCCGCTCGCTTCTTGATTTCGGTTTCGTAGGCGGCGAGCGCCGCGTCACGGCCGAAAGCGGCGGCGGTCTCCTCGCCCCGGGCGGCAGCTGCCGCAACCCGGGCTCTGTAGAGCGCCACTTCGAGGTCGGCGACCATCGCGATAGCGGTTTCCTGCCGTTCACGTTCCTCGGCCTGACGCTCCTGGAGCGCGGTCCGGTCGGCGGCCAGCCGGATCTTCTCGGCATCGACGGTCGCTTCGAGGTCGTCGAGCCGGGCTCCGAAAGCTTCGCGCACGATGCGCTCGAGCGCATTGCGCTGGATGCGCGTGGGATCGAAGCCATCGATGAGTCCGGGCCCGGGCCCGGCCATATAGGCCCAGACGGCGTTCCGCTGGGCCAGCTGCCGTGCCCTTCGGAGATCCGACTCGGCGTCGCCCACGGCGTCGCGAGCCGAGGTCACGGCGAGCGCGGCGCGCTCCAGGTCGGTGTTGGCCGAGGTGAAAGCCTGCATGCCCGCTTCGAGGTCGGCAAACGCCCGCACGACATCGCTCCGCGCATCCGCCGCAGCGCGGAGGGCCCGTTCCAAACGGACTTCGGCGCGTTCGAGTTCGTCGACCGTATCGGCATGCACAGGCGTCACCGACGCGGCGGCGGAGAGAACGAGCGCGGCGACCACCAAGGTCCGCATCACTCCAGCGTACGATCGGCGCGCCGCCCGACCGGGTAAATCCTCAGCGGACCTGCTGCCACGCCCGTGTGATGAACACTTCGAGTCGGCGCCGGACCTCGTCGAGGTCGAGGTGCGTCACGCCGAGCTCGATCCACGGCGGATAGACCTGGGCGTCGGCGATGAGATCGGAGGCGGCGACGATGTCCCAGCGCGGGTCGTAACGCTTGCCTGAGGACCGCTCCCAGGCATCACGGAACCGCTCGACTGCATGCGGCCCGTTGACGATGGCGAGGTCGAGGCGGCAGTGAGCCACATCGACCTCGGTGGGCCCCAGGCACCCGTTGACCCAATCCACGACCCCGCTGATGCGGCCGTCCTCCCACAACACGTTGGTCGGGTGGTAGTCGCGATGCACGAGGCGGTCCGGGGCGGCCTCGGGGAGGTCGGCGACGTGCGAGAACGCTGCCGTCAGCGTCTCCCGATCCTCGACCCAGTCGGGCACAGGCACGTCCGCCGCATCGACCCATCGCCGGTACGTCCACTGGAACGGTCCGGGATCGAACTCGGCGAGGCGAACGAGCGGCTCGGCGAGCTCCTCGACATGGCCGTCTCCCAGATCCAGCCGTCCCGGAAGCAGCGACATGAGCACGGCCGGATGGCCGGTCTCACCGCCGTCGGCATCGAAGGCGATGAGGCGTGGGGTCGGCAGCCCAGCCTCCTGGACGGCCTCGAGGACGGCGGCCTCATGCACGGCGAGATCCGGCTCGAGGTCCAGCCACTGCCGGTTTGTGAAGAGGCGCAAGACGGCGTTCCGGTTCGACCCGGATACGCGGAACACCTGCGCCGACCACGCCCCGATCATCGGTTCGGACCGCTCCAGGCGCTCGCCGAGATGTCGTTCCGCCCACTGCAGAGCGGGGCGCGGTGCTTCGTTCACCGTTCGGAGTCTGGCACCGCCGCCGGGGTCGCGTTCGCGACGAGCGCACGTTGTGGATCTCGCCGGCTGCAGCGTCTTTCCCCTACCTTCCGCGCGCGAGCGACTGCGTTTCGTGCTCGTTGCGGGAACCGGCTTCGACCGCCGCGACGTCTCAGCCGGGACGACGAACGGAGCAAAGATGCGATCCCTGCTGTCAAGATGGTTCATCCTCGTTATCGCCCTGGCCTTCACCGCCGCTGCGTGCAATGCAGGCGGCGGTGACGACGCCGCGACCGGAACGACCATTGCGTCCGATTCCGAACTCGAAGGCGTGTTCGTCGGTGCCACGACGACCACCATGCCGGCGTCCCCGGATGAGGACGTGGTCGGCGCCGGACGTGACCTCGGCGACGGCGGGGTGGCCCCCGTCATCGCGCAGCCGGTCGACCTCGGTCGTGACATCATCTTCACCGCCGAACTGACGGTGGCCGTCGCCGACGTCGCTACCGCCGGCCAGCAGGCCACCCAGGTGATCCAGGGTCTCGGCGGGCTGGTCTTCGGACAGCGGACCACGGGATCCCCGCCGCAGACCGTCCTGGTGTTCAAGGTCTTTCCGGAGGATTTCCAGACCGCCCTCGATCTGCTGGGTGGGATCGGCGATCTGCGGACGCAGATCGTCTCGGCCAGTGATGTCACCGACCGTGTTGTCGACCTGCAGAGCCGCATCAACACGGCTGCGGCGTCGGTGGAGCGGCTGCGATCGTTCCTCGCAGGCGCCATCGACATCGCCACGATCGTAGAACTCGAGAACGAACTGCTTGCCCGCGAGTCCCAGCTCGAGACACTGCGAGGTCAGCTCAGAACCCTGCAGGATCAGGTGGCACTGGCCACGATCACTCTGACGATCACCGAGGCTGCCGTTCGCCCGGCACTTGCCGTCGAGGTCACGGCGTATCCGGGCCATGACGGGGCGGGCACCTCGTGCCCCGGGAACGGAGGGATCACCGTCGACGAAGGTGGTCCGTTCACGATGTGTTTCGAGATCACCAACGTCGGCGACACCCTTCTCACCGACCTCCAGATGCGCGATCCGATCCTCGATCTCAGCTTCGACGACGTGATCCTCGTCGTCGGCGATCCCGCAGCAGCGCTCGAACCCGGCCAGTCGCTGCTGGTTGCCTTCCAGGGCCGGGCCGACCGCGATATCCGCACCCAGACGACCGTCATCGCGCAACCGGCGACCCTCGACGGAATTCCGCTGCCGGGTCGTGAAGCGGCGGCGACGGTGACGATGTTCGTCGACAGCGTCGATCCGGGAGGGATTCCCACATTCGGCGAGGGACTGGAGTCGAGCTGGAACGCCCTCACCGGTCTTGGGCGGTTTCTGATGCTGGCCGTCGGAGTGCTCATCCCCTTCCTGTGGGTGCCCGTGATCCTGTGGCTCCTGTGGCGGTGGGAACGCCGCTCGAATCGGTCTAGCGACGAAGCGGCCGCCGCTGCCCGGGGGGAGAAGGAACCGGTCGGTGCCGGCGTCGAGCGGTGAGGTGGCAGGGCGGTCCGTGCCCGGTTCCTCAGATCTCGATGATGCCGTCCATGATCATGACGATCGCGGCGACGATGGCCCCGGCTGCGAGGAATCGGGAGAGTGCTCGCAGCCCCGCCGTGGCCGAAGAAGTTCGGGACAGCTCCACGAGCCCGCCGGTGAGGCCAATCGCCACCGCAGCCGCGACGTAGCTCCGGCCCGCGTCGTAGTCGGCGCCCGTCGATATGGCCAGAGTCACGAGCGCCGGCGTGAGGAGGATGGGAAAGAGCACCGGAACGAGTGGAGACCAGCGGGGAGACCGGCCGACCACCGGCGCAGGCGGTGGTACCACCAAGGCGGCAGCTCCGGTCAGACCGACCACGGTTCCGGCGGCGATGCGGAAGAACGTGGCGGAGGTGTCGATCCAGTCGAGGATCGTGTCGGCACCGGCCACCAAGACCACCGCGATCACGAACGCGATCGTGGCCCCGGTGTTGACACGGCGCCGGTCGATCCCGGGATCGACGGCAAGCGCGGCCCGCGCCGGATTGACGGCACCCAAGTACGCAATCAACAGCAGAACGAAGTTCATGAGTCCTCCACCGCGGGGAGAGCGTAGAGCAACGCCGACAGCACGTGCTGGACGTCGTCCATCTGGACGTAGTCGCGATAGAACCACGCCCCTTCGGTGTAGGTGATCCCCGAAGGTACCTGCGCATCGGCCGCGTCTGCCTGGAGCTCGACGATCAGACCTGCCGTGCAGCGCAGTCGTTCCCCGATGGCGTCCCGCATGTCTGCGAGCCGCGGGTCGAGGCCGGCCAGCACGAACATCCTGCCCAGACCTTCACCGGCCGTTCCATACCCGGCCGGCGGTCCGGGGTACCAGCGGACCCATCGGTTCAAGCCTTCGCCGGTGCGTTGCGCTTCGATGGTCAGTCGGAGATTGAAGTAGCCCGTCAGTTGGCGGGCGTATGCCGCCTCGGCGTCGTCGATCGGAGCTGCCGCCGCCAGGGTCGTCAGGCCGTAGGCGGCCCAATGGTCGGGGATGTCGGTGACATGGCCCTCGACCTCATCCCGTTGCGTTGCGAGGTAGATCGAAGTTCGGCGCGCCGCCGCATCCCACCCTTCTCCGGGGAAGGCTTCGTCGAGCAGCGCCAGTGCCCACATGGCTTCGCCGGTGCTGAACCGGGAGAAGTCGTTGGGGACCGGTTTCCCGGTCCCCGGGTCCCAGCTGGCGAGCATCGCGCCCGAAGCGAGCTGGCTCCGCAGCATGAAACGACCGACGCCACGCATGAGTTCGTCGTGCACCGGGTCTCCGGTGGCCAGACGCCGGTGCGCGAGGGCGGCGAGAAACAGGCCCTGGGCGCCGAGACTGATCCACCCGGGGGTCGGGACGAAGGCGGCGTCTCCGTCTATCAGTTCGACTCGATCGAGCATGAACCGGAGTCCGACCTCGGCGGTGTCGAAGTTCGTGGGTTCGCCTGCCGCCGCCAGTTGGTACAGGGCCATCGTCACCCCGGCGTGGCGCACGAAGTTGTAGTCCCGGCTGACGCGATCGGCGTCCTTGAAGTAGCCGTACGTGTACCGCCCGTCGTCCTGGACGTTGCGGGCGATCCAGTCGACACCGGCGCTGATGGCAGTCCGCACGGTCGCAGGATCGGTCGGTGGACACTGTTCTGGCGGGATGACGGCAATGCGGAACACGGCGGCGCCGAGGACCCAGATGGCGGTGTGGAGTGCGAGCCGCCGTTTCAACGATCAGAAGACGAGTGTCAGCAGCTGGATGCTGGCGGCGGAGACGATGCCGGTGATGAAAGCCAGGTAGGCGAGGCGGAGGTAGCGGTACTTGTGGTCGGCGAGGTAGGTGCCGAGTTGGTGGATGTCCTTGAGCTTCATCCGCATCACGGCTTCATCGCCCGTCTTGAGGACGCCGATCATCTCGTCGATGTAGCGGTCCTGCTGGATTCTGGCGAAGTGGCCGAAGAAGAGGAGGTTGAACCTCGCCGGGATCGTCTGTTCCTCGAACGGCTCGGGCCGGTAGCTGGGCAGGACGGCGAGCACGGCGAGCACCAGTGACGCCAGCGAGAAGATGGCTGCGACCACCATGGCGGCCCGGAGCTCACGGTCCTGCACCGTGGTGATGGCGAACGTGAGCAGGATCGACGAGGCCGTGATGAGGATGTTGGCCTTGAGGTCGGCCATCGCAGACAGCTGGACATGATGCTGCTGGGTCGAGCGCAGCATCGTGATGCCGGCTGCCGACGAGATCGGCTCGTGAGCCGTTTCCTGATAACGCTCGATTTCGGCTGGTTCCATGGTCGTTCCCCCGTGATGCACGCACTCTAAATAGCTCATGGCTGCTCACGGCCTGTGGCAGCGAGCTTCGCGGAGGCGGACGGGAATCGAACCCGCCAGGGACTTCTCAGCCCCTCAACGGTTTTGAAGACCGCGGGACCCACCAGGCATCCGGACGCCTCCGGTGCGCAGGGTAGTGAGCGAGACCGTCGACAGCTCCGAAGGGGCGGGCACCGCGCTGCGGTACGCTCCCACCATGACGCTGCACCGGCGTGACCTGCCACCACGGATAGCAATGTCCGGTCTTGTGGATCCAACCAGCCTGGAGACCGCAGACCTCGCGGACGCCGCCGGACGAATCGATGATGTTGCCGTGGTTGCCCCCGGTTTCAGCGGCAGCGCCGCTCCCATGGCGGTGATACTCGATAGGGCGTCTCCTTGGGACGGAGCAACCCATTGCACGGTGATGTCGGACGACGGTCACTATCGCGCCTCGATCCCGCTCCCAGACCTTCGCAGCAACGGATGGCTGCTCTACGGATCGGCAGATGAACCGCTGTCGCGCGACGCCGGAGGACCGTTCCGGCTCATCGTGCCCGACGGCAAGACCTTGTGCTGGAACGTCAAAGGTGTCGCCGAGCTGCACTTCACGTCCGGTCCGGAGCCGGACAGTGTGCCCGAGAACCCACCACACTGACTCCGGTAGGCTGAGCCCTCCCATTCCAGGTCTCGATGCCCGACGCCACCGCCATCGGCAAGCTGATTCGATCCCGCCGCATTGCCGCCGGCATGTCGCAGGCGCGTCTGGCCGCCGTACTCCACCAGACGCCTACCACCGTGCGCAGATGGGAGCGCGCCGAAGCCGACATTCCCGACGACCTGGTTCCGGCGCTGGCGGCGGCACTCGACCTCGACGCCGATGAGCTGCGGCTCGTGACCGATGTGGACAAAGCGATCGCGGGTGCGGCCGTTGTCGACGAAGCCAAGGGCGATCCCGTTCCGCCGCCGCCCCGTCCGACGCCGCCGCCCCCGGATCGTCCGCCGCCGGGGCTCGACATCGTGCCGCCGGTGGTTTCGCCCGCTCCGGCTCCGGTTACGCCCGTACCGGTGGCCGCCGCTCCGCCCCCACCCGTCGTCGACCTGCCCACGCAACCGGTAGCGATGCCGCCGCCACCCCGCTCCCGGCCACTACCGACCGCCACCGTGGTACGTCCGCCGGTCGAGCCACCGGTCTCGTACATGCAGGACCCGGCACAGCGGCGTATCTACGTGGTGCGCTGGATCGCAACGGCCGCCGTGCTCGCCGTCCTGGCCTACCTCTTCGTGTGGTCGGCCGCAGAGGTGTTCGGCATCGTCGACGACGTCCTGAACTTCCTCACCGATGACGAAGACGCCGCCGCCTTGCTGGTCGCCCTGGATGGCCGATCCGCAACCGGCAGCTAGAGCTTGATGCGGATTCGGTTCCTCGGCGGCGCGGCGACGGTGACCGGATCCAAGTTCCTCGTAGAACACGGAGACGATCGGGTCCTCATCGACTGCGGAATGTTCCAGGGGAGCCGGAGGCTGCGGCAGCGCAATTGGGACAACCCGTTCCGGGAGGGGCTTCCCGACGAGGTTCTGGTCACGCACGCCCACATCGACCACACCGGATGGCTCCCGAGGTTGGTCGGGACGCACGGGTTCGCCGGCCCGATTCTGGCCACGGTGGCAACCAGGGATCTCATGGCAGTGATGCTCGCCGATGCTGCACGGTTGCAGGAAGAGCAAGCCGAGTATGCGAACCGCAAGGGGTACAGCCGGCACAAACCGGCGTTGCCGCTCTATACCGAGGCCGACGCCGCGTCCACCCTGCGTTTGGTGACCGCGGTCCGCTACGGGGACTGGGTCGAGAGCGCCGGGGGGAGGGCCAGGTTCACCTTCGCCGGGCACATCCTGGGTTCGGCGCACATCGAATGGGAGTCGAGTACCACGCGCATCGTCTTCTCGGGCGACATCGGCAAATGGGACGTTCCGGTCATCAAAGACCCTCAGCCGCCGGCCGCGGCCGACCTCGTCGTGATCGAATCGACCTACGGCGACCGGCTCCACGGGCCCGTCGGGGACCTCGACGAGGCCATCGCCGGACTCGTCGACCGTATCGTTGAGCGCCGGGGCATCCTGCTGATTCCTGCCTTCTCCATCGGACGGACCCAGGAGCTCTTGTATCGTCTGCGCGGTCTCGAGGATGCCGGGAGGATTCCGTCCCTGCCCGTGTACCTCGATAGCCCAATGGCGATCGACGCCACTGAGCTCTACCGCCGGCACCACGAAGAACATGACCTGGAGATGTCCCGGCTGGACGCTGCCGGCGCATCTCCCCTGCAGCCGGATCGGCTCGCGTTCACGAGGAGGGTCGATCAGTCGAAACGGCTGAACGGCCTCGATGGCCCGGCGGTGATCATCTCCGCCTCCGGCATGGCGACCGGGGGCCGTATCGTGCACCACCTGAAGCGGCTGTTGCCGATTCGCTCCACCATCGTCGCCTTCGTCGGCTACCAAGCTCAGGGAACGCGGGGCCGGGCACTTGTCGAGGGCGCCACACGGGTGCGCATCCACGGTCGCAACGTTCCGGTACGGGCCGAAGTCACCCGGCTCGATGCCTTCTCGGCGCACGCCGACCGCAACGAGCTGCTGCGATGGCTCGGCGAGGCGGCCGGCACGCCGAAACGGGTTGCTCTCGTGCACGGAGAGAACGAGGCAAGGGCGGCTCTGGCGGAGGCGATCCGGTCCGAACTGGGATTCGACGTCGTCGTTCCTCGCCAGGGCCAGGTGATCGATGTCTGAGTATCCCCGGGTCCCCGCGGCCGGCCTTCCGACGCTCAGCGTTGAGCAGATGCGCGAAGCGGACCGGCTGGCGATCGAGGAATTCGGTATCAGCCTGCTGCAGATGATGGAACACGCCGGATCGGCACTTGCTGAGCTGACCCACCGCCTCTACCCGGATGGTGCCGTGACCGTCCTTGCCGGCGGAGGGAGCAACGGCGGCGGCGGCCTGTGCGCGGCGCGACACCTCGTGAACAGAGGTCGGCGCGTCGAGGTCGTCCGGAGCACCAATCGCGGCAATGCGGCCGTCGAGCACCATCTCGGCACGCTGGCGGCAATGGGGATCGGCGCCGGCGCCCGACCCGCCACCGATTCGCCGGTCGTCGTCGACGCCATGGTCGGATACGGCCTCGAGGGCTCGTTGCGGGGGCGGGCCGCTGAGCTGGCGGCCTGGACGGCGGGACGAGTGGTGGTGGCACTGGACTTCCCATCGGGTCATCCGGAGCCCGGAGCCGTCGATGCGGCGGCCACCCTCACCCTGGCGTTGCCCAAAGCCGGTCTCGAGTCGGTGGGGCGGCTCTTCGTCGCCGATCTCGGCCTTCCCGCTGCGCTCTGGGCCCGGATGGGAATCGTCGGTACGCCGGTGTTCGCGGACTCGCGCATCGTCGAGGTGATCTCCTGACACTGCGGGGTCTGGCGGCCACGTTCCGGCCGCGCCTCACCGGCGCCCGTCACACGGCAGCCCGGACCAGCAGGCCGACGGCCGCAAGTGCCGACAGCACGAGGATGGCCCGGCGCAAAGGCGCTCCCTCGACGTGAGCCAGAAACCGGCCGCCGACGAGGTAACCGAACGCGAGGGCGGGGAACAGAATTGCGGCGAGCTGCACGTCGTTGCCGCTGATCTCGCCGCTGAACCCTCGTGTTGCAATCGAAATCGACAACCCGACGACGAAGATCGCCGCCAGGCTGGAGCGCACGGTCGGTCCCGGAGCATCGCGGTAGAGCAGCGCAAGAGGTGGCCCGCCGACCGATGCGACCAGTCCCGTCGTTCCCGACGCCACCCCGGCGGCGAACTTGGTGGCCGGGGTCCGCCGTACCGATCGGCCCGACGTCAGCACGACGACGGCTGCGATGACGATCCCACCGATGAGAACATCCAACGTGCGTTGCGTGGCCAGCTTCAGGAGGAGCAGCCCGATGGCGGCGCCGGGGAGGCGCCCCAGCAGCACCCAGCCGATGCCCCGCAGGTCGACGTGGCTCCGTTCGCGCCACGCCATGGCCACCGTCAAAGGAACCGTGATGAGGAGCTGGGGAACCGGTGCGAGGTCCTTGTCCAGCAGGGACAGCACCGGTACCGAGAGCACCGCAAACCCGAACCCCACCGCGCTCTGCACGGCGGCAGCGAGCGCGGTGACGATGAGTGCGACGACGAGGAGTTCGAGCGGTACGGCGGACACGGCGTTCCAGACGGGGGGCGCCGGAGTATGGCAGCTGCCGGCTGCCGGCTGCCGTGTCGCGGTTGGTGTCGGGGTCGGGGTCGGGGTCGGAGTTGGGGTTGGGTTCCCAGTTCCCATTCCCAGCCCCCGCAGCTCATAGCTTCCGCCGGCTGCCCCTACCGCGTCCATCGCACTAGCTTCTTGTTCATGCGCCGTCTCCTCGCTCGTACGATCGCGCTGGCTCTCCTTGCGGCCGCCTGCGGCGGCTCCGGCGACGACGCCGGGCCGTCCGAGGTCGACGTCTTCCCCGAGGGCTCATTCGTCATCAGAGCCTCGTCGGACCTCGCCGTCGGCCCGGAACGCCTCCTCCTCGCCGTATCAGGGCCGAACAACGAACGTCTCGGGGGGCCGGACATCGCGGTGACCTTCGAACTGTGGTCCTCCGCGGCGCCCGATCGGGTCCAGCAGGTACCGGCGACCTGGACATGGGCCGTGCCGGAAGTATCCGGTCTCTACCGGGCCGACGTGTCGTTCGACACGGCCGGAATCTGGAACGCCCGGGTCGTCCCCGAGGGCGGCATCCCTCTGGACATCGTTCCGCTCGAGGTCAAAGCAGTTCCGCTGGCACCGGCCGTGGGGACCGCGGCGCCGCCGTCCGCGACACCAACTTCGTCAGACGTGGCCGCCCTCTCCGAGATCACCACCGACCGCGAACCGGAGCCCGCCTTCTACGAGATTTCGGTCGCCGATGCGGTTGCCTCGGGCCGGCCGTCGGTGATCGTCTTCGCGACGCCCCTCTACTGCCAGACCGCAATCTGCGGTCCGACCCTCGACGACGTCAAGGCAGTGGCGCCCGAGTACCCGAACGTCAACTGGGTTCACGTCGAGATCTTCACCAACCTCGACGATCCCCCCAACCGGGAAATCGTTCCCGCCGTGAGGGAGTGGCAGCTCCCGACGGAGCCGTGGGTATTCGTCGTCGACGCCGCCGGAAAGATCGCCGCTCGCTTCGAAGGCGTCATCACGGCCGTCGAGCTGCGGTCCGCACTCGATCGGCTGGTTTGATTTCAATCAGTAATCGCGGATCAGTACAGTGTCGCCCACTGCAGGACGGACCCCACGAGGTAGCGGTGAGACACCAACGCGTTGCGGCAACGGAACGACGCCCGCGCAAGCTCCGCTATCTGCCGATCGCGCTTCTCACACTGCTGTTCACAGCGTGTAATCAGGAGGACCTCCCCCAAAACACCCTCGAGCCCGCCGGTCCGCTGGCGCGTGACATCGACGGCCTGTGGAACCTCGTGTTCTGGATCGCCGTAGTGATCTTCGTACTCGTCCAAGCCGCCCTGATCATCTCGATCGTGCGCCACCGGCGCCGTCCCGACGGCACCGAGCGGCCGATCAAGCAGGTCCACGGCAATACCCGTCTCGAGGTGATCTGGACGATCATCCCGGCCGTAATTCTCGGAGCCATCGCCGTCCCGACGGTCGCCACCCTCTTCGACCTCCGGGAACGGCCGGCCAACATCGACGTCGAAGTCAACGTCATCGGGCACCAGTGGTGGTGGGAGTTCGAGTACCCGGAGTACGGGTTCGTCACCGCAAACGAGCTCCATATCCCGGCGGGCGAGACGGTGTACCTCACCATGACGTCTGCGGATGTGATCCACAGCTTCTGGGTACCCAAGCTGAACGGCAAACGTGATGTCGTGCCGGGCCGCGTCAGCAATCTCGCGCTCATCGCCGACGAGCCCACCGACCCCGACACGCCACTGCTGGGGCAGTGCGCCGAATTCTGCGGACTCGCTCACGCCGACATGCGGGTGAAGGTATTCGTCCACACTCCCGAGGACTTCGAAGCATGGGCGCGGGCACAGGCCCAGCCCGCGGTGATACCAACCGAAGGCCTCGCCGCCGAGGGCTTCGAGACGTTCGGTCAGATCTGCGCCGCGTGCCACGTGATCGACGGGACCGAATACCAGGTCAACCTGGCACCCAATTTGACCCATTTCGCCAGCAGGACCTCGTTCGGTGGCGCCAGCTTCGACAACACCGAGGAACACCTGCGGCAATGGCTGCGCAATCCGGCGTCGCTCAAGCCGATGGATCCCGACCGCAACGACATCCCGGCAGGCCGGATCTTGGGGATGCCGAACTTCGGTCTCGACGAAGGTCAGATCGACGGGTTGATCGCACTGCTGGAGGGGTTGGAGTAGCGATGAGTAAGGTCTCGCATCGGACAGGGGAACACTGAGTGGCGACCATCACGCATCACGAGCCCGACACCACCGTCGACATCAAGGGCGACCGTGGCATCTGGAGCTGGATCACCACCGTCGACCACAAGCGGATCGGCATCCTGTACGGCTGGTCGGCCCTGTTCTTCTTCCTGATCGGCGGCATCGAAGCGCTCGTGATCAGGGCTCAGCTGGCCGGCCCCAACGGCACCGTCATATCCGCCGAGGCCTACAACCAGCTCTTCACCATGCACGGCACCACGATGGTGTTCCTGGCGATCATGCCGATCGCATCCGCCTTCACCAACTACTTCCTGCCGCTGATGATCGGCGCCAGGGACGTCGCGTTCCCCAGGCTCAACGCCTTCTCCTACTGGGTCTTCTTCGTCGGTGGCATCTTCCTATACAGCTCCTTCTTCCTCGGTGGCAGCCCCGACGGCGGATGGTTCGGCTACGCCCCGCTGTCGATCCAGGTCAACGAGGCGGTCCGCATGGACTACTGGGCGATGGGCCTGCTCGTGCTCGGCACGGCCTCCATCGCTTCGTCGGCGAACTTCATCGCCACCATCCTCACCATGCGGGCTCCGGGTATGACTCTGATGCGCATGCCCGTCTTCGTGTGGATGATGCTCGTGGTCTCCTTCCTCCTGATCTTCTCGCTGCCCACGGTGACCGTCGGGCTGTTCCAGGTCATCTTCGACCGCAACTTCGGCACGCTCTTCTACGCGGCCGCCGCCGGAGGAGATCCCCTGCTGTGGCAGCACCTGTTCTGGCTATTCGGTCACCCCGAGGTGTACGTGCTCATCCTCCCCGCCATGGGCATCGTCTCGGAAGTCCTGCCGGTGTTCAGCCGCAAGCCGTTGTTCGGCTACGCGTTCGTCGTCTTCTCCGGAATCGCCATCGGCTTCATGGGCTTCGGGGTGTGGTCGCACCACATGTTCACCGCCGGTTTGGGCCCTGTGGCCGAGGCCGGATTCGCCATCTCGACGATGCTCATTGCAGTACCCACGGGGATCAAGATCTTCAACTGGATAGGTACCACCTGGGGTGGGTCGATCCGGTTTGCGACGCCCATGCTGTTCGCCCTCGGGTTCATCTCCATGTTCGTGATCGGCGGCCTCTCCGGCGTCACCCATTCCATCGCACCCGCCGACTGGCAGCAGACGGACACCTATTACGTCGTCGCCCACTTCCACTACGTGTTGTTCGGTGGTGCCGTTCTCGGCTTCTTCTCCGGCGTCTACTACTGGTTCCCCAAGATCACCGGAAAGATGCTCGACGAGCGGCTCGGTAAGATCCACTTCTGGTCGATGCTCGTGGGATTCAATCTCACGTTTGCCCCGATGCACATTCTCGGTCTCAACGGGATGCCGCGGCGGACCTACCGTTTCGACGAGGATCTGGGCTACGACTTCTGGAACCTCGTCGCAACCATCGGCGCGTTCCTCATCGCCGCCGCCATGCTCGTCTTCCTCTGGAACCTCATCAAGACGCGGCGCAGCGGTGAGCCCGCCGGCGCCGACCCATGGGACGCCCGCACCGTGGAGTGGATGACCTCGTCACCGCCACCGGTCCACAACTTCGATGAGATCCCGCAGGTCGAGGCGCGGGACGAGCTGTGGCATCGCAAGTACACGGAGGACGAGAACGGATATCTCGTGGCCCGGGACGATCCGGACCTGCCGGCGATCATGACCCGTACGGCCGACGACGACGATGAGGACCACGGCGACATCCACATGCCGTCTCCGTCCTACTACCCGGCACTCGCCGCGGTCGGCATGGGAATCTTCGCCTACGGCATCGTCTATCAGCCGTGGGGCTTCATCGCCGCCGTGGCCGGGGCGCTGGTGACGGCGTGGGGCATCTTCGGCTGGTCGATGGAACCGGTCACGCGGGAGGAGCACTGACATGACCGATGTCGCCGTTCCGGTCGAGTCTCACGGCGAGGCACATGCCGAGGGCCATGCTCCGATGGCGGTCATTCGCAAGACCGCCATGTGGATCTTCCTGGCGTCGGAATGCATCTTCTTCGGCTCGCTCATCTCGACCTTCCTGCTGTACCGGACCGAGACCCTGGGCGGCCCGACGGCCGAGGAGATCTTCGACATCCCGTTCACGTCGGCGTCGTCCTTCATCCTCCTGATGAGCTCGCTGACGATGGTCCTCGCCCACAATGCCAACACCCGGCGTGATCCCCGGCAGACACGAATCTGGCTCCTGGCGACTGCGTTGCTCGGATCGACGTTCCTCGCCGGTCAGGTCTTCGAGTTCACCGAGTTCGTCCACCACGGCCTCAAGTTGTCGACGAGCCCGTTCGGCAGCAGCTTCTTCGTGCTGACGGGATTCCACGGCGCTCACGTCGCCGTCGGAGTTCTGATGCTCATGGCGATGTTCTTCATGTCGCTCACCGGACGGCTGCGTGCCGACGAGGGCATGAACGTCGAGCTCGTCGGGCTCTACTGGCACTTCGTCGACGTGGTCTGGATCGTCATCTTCACCGTCGTCTACCTCATGCAGGTGTGAGATGACCGATCACGCCGCACACCACGCCAGGCATCCGGGGATCAAGGACTACTGGATCATCGGCGTGATCCTCGCCGTGATCACGGGGGCCGAGGTCGCCGCCAGTTACATGAACATCAGCAGGCTGATCATCATCCCGAGCCTGATCATCATGATGATCGCCAAGTTCGCGATCGTGGCTCTCTACTTCATGCACCTGAAATTCGACAGACCCACGTATCTGAGGTTCTTCGTTGTGGGCCTCACCGGAGCGGTGATCCTGTTCGCCGTCGTCCTCTTGACCTTCGGGCTGCTGATCGGAAGCTGAAATGATGGCCGTACTCGTTGCGGCGACGAGCTCCGAGGTTCTTGCATTCCACGTCCATTGGGACGTTCTCGGTGTCGCCGCCGCGCTCACCGCCGGATACGTCTACGGGATCCGCCGTCTGGCCCCCACCCGTGCCCCCGTTGGGCGCGATGCCGTCACCAGACGCCAGCGTTGGCTCTTCGGGACCGGAGTCGTGCTCTTCGTGGCCGCCACCTCGTGGCCGATCCACGACATCGGCGAGAAGAGCTTGTTCATGTTCCACATGATCGAGCACATGGTGCTGGCCCTCGCCGTGCCGCCGCTGCTGCTCGCCGGAACACCCTGGTGGTTCATGCGGGCGATCGTTCGGCCCATCCTGCCGGTGCTGCGCTTCCTCACCCGTCCCCTGATCGCTCTCGTGCTCTTCAATGCGGCCCTGGCCGCGCTGCACTGGGAAGAGGTCGTCGAGCTCATGGTGACGAACGAGCTCTTCCACTTCGGAGCGCACGTAGGTTTCTTCGTAACGGCGATCCTGATGTGGTGGCCGATCATCGGTCCCATCCCGGATCTGCCCAGACTCGAGCCGTTCCCGCGCATGGGCTACCTGTTCTTGCAGTCGCTCGTCCCTACGATCCCGGCGTCGTTCCTCACGCTCGCCGACGCTCCCGTATATCAGATCTACGAGCTCTTCCCCCGGCTGTGGGGGATCAGTGCGGTGACCGATCAGACGGTGGCCGGGCTCATCATGAAGCTCGGGGGCGGAGCCGTGCTGTGGTTCGTGATCGCACTCACCTTCTTCACGTGGTTCGCCGAGGAGGAGCGTACGGCCCGTCCTGCGACGCTCCGTTCGTGATCCGGACCCTCGTTCTCGCAGCGACGCTCGCTCTGATTGCCGGGTGCGGCGACGGGGGCTCCCGCGTCACCGGCATCGTGCTCGAGGTGGACGGGGATCTGGAGTCGGTGAAGTCGTTCACCATCCGCACCGAGGACGGTCGCATGCTGGAGTTCGTCCCCGCCCCCGATTTCACATTTCACAACGGCCCGGCGTCGCACCTGAGCGAGCATGTCCGTTCGGGCGCACCCGTCGAGGTGCTGTACGAGGATCCGAGCGGTTCGGGACCGTTGCTCGCCGTGTTCGTCGACGACGGCTGAACGGGTGCCGAACGATCAGCTCCCATCGTTGCGGTACGCGGTGAACGCCGCAACGGCGAGGATTCCGGCCGCAACGACGGATGCGGCCACGACGGCGCCGACGCCCGGGCCCAGCAGGAAGATCTGGGACACGCCGACCACCACCGCGCCGACGAGAAGGATCGCGGCCAGCGGGATCCCAACGGCGCGGGCAGCTTCCCTGGTGAACACGGCACCAGATCGAGGCCATGCCGCCCCACCGAGGCCGAGCACGTCTACGCGGGACATCCGGTCCGCGACCAGCACCGTGACCAGACCGGTGACGGCTCCGGTGGCGAGAACTACGACGACGGCGCGGAAGACGGACAACGTGATGACGTCCTGGTTGATCACGCCCCCGGCCCCGATACCCGTGCGCAGCATCGAATAGGCCACGATCGGCGCGGTCAAGATTCCCGACGCCGCCGTCAGCGGAAGACCGAAACGGGGCGTGTCGGGCTCGGTCTGGCGGCCGATGAGCCAGGTCATGTGGGCGAGGGCCCCACCGATCAGGGCCGAGGCGAACACCAGGAACAGATATGTCGAGCCTTCGGTCGCCACGAAGTGCGGCCGGGCCCGGCCGGTGGCGGGGTTGAGAACGACGGCACCGACCGATGAATCGATGAACAGGTCGGCTGCGAACGCCATGAGCATGGCAGCGGCAACGGCACCGATAAGGGCACCGAACGATGCGAGCGCCGCGATTCGCTTCATTCCCCGGGTCTCCTCGTCTCGGGCGGCGTCATGCTAACGCCGGTCTCGCCGTCCTCGCCGTCCTCGTCGGTCCGGCGCTGCCGGGCGCGTCGTTCCGCCCAGCGGACGAGGAGGATGGCCGCCACCGCCGGTATCACGAAGAGGACGAACTCGTCCCAACCCCCCTGGTGCGCGAGAACCGAGCTCACGAGGAACACGAGTCGGGGCTGAAGATTCCGGTGACGACCCCGTCTGACGCAGCCGAGCTGATCGGGCCCCACAGCAGCAGCCGATCATCTGCCTGCC
>JBFIQU010000009.1:0-18925 GCA_041609395.1 Acidimicrobiia bacterium
CCGAACACCAGCGCCGCTTTCTCGATGACGCCGGACTCGGTCATCTCGAGGAACAAGTCGTTGCCCTCCCGGGTCCGCTCCCCCACCCCGGCGAACACGGATACGCCGCCGTGCTCGGTGGCGACCCGGTGGATCATCTCCTGGATGACGACAGTCTTGCCGACGCCGGCGCCGCCGAACATGCCGATCTTGCCGCCCTTCACATAGGGCTCGAGCAGATCGATGACCTTGATGCCGGTCTCGAACATCTCCCGCTGCGAACCGATGTCCTCGAAGGCAGGCGCCGGGCGGTGGATGGGCCAGCGCTCGTCGAAGGTGATGCTGTCGGCCGGCACGTCGAGAGGTTGGCCGAGAACGTTGAAGATGTGGCCGAGGACTTTGTCGCCGACGGGCACGCTGATGGGTGCTCCGGTGTTGCGGACCTCGGCACCCCGGACCAGGCCGTCGGTTGCCTTCATCGCGACGGCTCGCACCCTGCTGTCCCCCAGGTGCTGCGCAACCTCGGCCACCACCGTCTCGGTGGTGCCGCCGAGCGTGATGTCCATCTCGAGAGCGTGGTGGATCTCGGGCAGGGCGTCGGGCGGGAACTCCACATCGACGACCGGACCCGCCACCTTCACGATGCGGCCGGTACTGGTGCTCACGTTGTCGGTCTCCTTTGGTTTCAGCCTTTGGTGAGGGCTTCGGCGCCCCCAACGATCTCGGAAATCTCCGTGGTGATCTCCGCCTGCCGCGCTTGGTTGGCCTGGCGGGTCAACACCTTGGTCAGTTCTTCTGCGTTCTCGGTCGCCGCCTTCATCGCCCGCCGGCGCGACGCGTGCTCGGATGCCGAGGCCTCGAGGAGCATGCCGAAGATCGTCGCTTCGACATACCGCGGCAACAGCCTTCCGAGGATCTCATCCGGAGACGGTTCGTACGTGTATCCCACGGCAGGAGCGTCGGCGTCCATCTCCGGTGGCACGATCGGCAGGATGGGCCACTCGACGGCCGTCTGCGTCAGGGCGGATACGTAGCGGGTCGTGAACGCGTCGACCGAGTCGACCTTGCCCTCGGCGTAGTCGTTCATGATGGTGGCGGCGATGGCCCTGGCATCGCCGTAGCCGGGAGTGTCGGTGACACCGAGGAAGGCGCGCTCGATCTGGTACCCGCGGTAGCGGAAGTAGACCTGCGCCTTCTTGCCGACAACGTACAAACGCCGGTCACGACCCGAATTGCGGTGATCGATGAGAGCCCGCTCCGAGAGGCGCAGGATGTTCGAGTTGTAGGCGCCGGCGAGACCGCGGTCGGACGTGACGACCAGCACACCTGCGGTGCGCTGGTCACGCCGCTCCAACAGCGGGTGGGATGCACCGCCGCTGGCGGCGCCCACATTGCGGATCACATCGTTGAGCTTGTCCGTGTACGGCTGGGCCGCCGCCACCCTGGCCTGAGCTTTGATGATGCGGGAGGCTGCGATCAGTTCCATGGCCCGCGTGATCTTCATCGTCGACTGGACGCTGCGAATGCGCCTCCGGATCAAACGAAGTCCCGCGCTGGCCACGCTGCCCCCTACTCCTCGACGGCGAAGGTCTCTTTGAAGACCCCGATGGCGTCCCGCAGGGCTTCCTCGTCCGGCAGGGCGCCGGACTCGTCGATGCCTTCGAGCATCGCGGAATGCCGGGTACGGAAGAACTCGCGCAGCTCACGCTCGAAACGCTTCACCTCGACGATGGGAATGTCGTCCATGAAGCCGTTGGTCACGGCGTACACGGCGACGACCTGTTCTTCCACCGATACCGGCGAGTATTGGGGCTGCTTCAGCACTTCGACCACGCGTCGGCCCCGCTCCAGCTGCGCCTGGCTGGCTGCGTCGAGCTCGGAGCCGAACTCTGCGAACGCTTCGAGTTCACGGAACTGCGCCAGGTTCAGTCGGAGCGGACCGGCGACCTTCTTCATGGCCTTGATCTGGGCGTTGCCGCCGACGCGGGAAACCGAGATGCCGGCGTTGATGGCGGGGCGGACCCCGGAGTAGAAGAGGTCGGTCTCGAGGAAGATCTGACCGTCGGTGATCGAGATCACGTTGGTCGGAATGTAGGCGGACACGTCACCGGCTTTGGTCTCCACGATCGGCAGGCCCGTCATCGACCCGCCGCCGAGCTCCTTCGAGAGCTTGGCGCACCGTTCCAGGAGCCGGCTGTGGAGATAGAAGACGTCGCCCGGATACGCCTCACGGCCGGGCGGGCGGCGCAGCAGCAGCGAGATCTCGCGATAGGCGACGGCCTGCTTGGAGAGGTCGTCGAAGATGATGAGGGCGTGCTGGCCGTTGTACATCCAGTGCTGGCCGATGGCGGAACCCGCGTAGGGCGCATACATCTGCAACGCCGCCGGCACCGACGCCGGCGCATTGACGACCACCGTGTACTCCATGGCGCCGTACTCGGTCAGCGCTTCGACGACCTCGGCCACGGTGGATGCCTTCTGGCCGATGGCGACGTAGATGCATTTCACGTCTTCGGTCTTCTGGTTGATGATCGTGTCGACCGCAATTGCCGTCTTGCCGGTCTGGCGGTCGCCGATGATCAGCTCGCGCTGGCCGCGGCCGATCGGGATCATCGAGTCGATGGCCTTGATACCCGTCTGCAACGGCTCCGAGACGGGCTGGCGCTGAACGACGGTGGGCGCCTGGACCTCGAGAAAGCGGCGCTCGGTGGTTTCGATGGGACCCTTGCCGTCCATCGGATTGCCCAGCGGATCGATGACCCTGCCGAGCATGGCGTCGCCGACCGGAACCGACAGCACCCGGCCGGTCTTCTTCACCGGGTCGCCTTCCTGGATGTGAGCGGATTCACCCAGGAGAACGGCCCCGATCGACTCCTCGTCGAGGTTCAGCGCAACGCCGAGCAGGCCGCCGGCGAACTCGAGCATCTCGGACGACATGGTGTTCGGCAGACCCTTGACGCGGGCCACACCGTCACCGACCGATGTCACGTAGCCGACCGTCTCCGCAGCGAGCTCCGGGGACCAGCCCTCGAGGTTCTTTCGCAGCGCAGCCGCAATGTCTTGGGGATTGATGGTGAGTTCAGCCATGGTCTATCTCTCAGCGCCTTCCAGGAGTTTCTCGCGGAGCGACTCGAGGCGGTGCCGTACCGAGCCGTCGATGACGGTGTCGCCGATTCGGGCCACCACGCCACCCAGTACCGATTCATCGATGACGACTTTCACGTCGACCTGCTTGCCGAGGGATTGGCCCAGGCCGGCGGCGATCCGTTCGACCTGTTCGTCCGTCAGGGACACCGGCGTCCTCACCTCGGCCACCACCCGATTGCGTTCGGCGGCGGCCTGCTGCACGAGACGATCGGCGATGTCCGGCAGTTCGCGGGCGTGACCTGCAGCGACGACGAAGTTGACGAGACTGCGCGACAGTTGACTCGTCTGCTCGGCGAGCAGATCACTGAGAATCGCTTGCTTGCGCTCGACCGGGATCTGGGGATCGGTCAGCGCATCGCGCAGCTCTGCGGACTGCTCGATGGCACGGGCGATCTTGAACAGCTCGTCGCCCACACGCTCCAGCTGGTCTTCCACCTTGGCGATCTCGAGAATCGCGGTCGCGTAGCCGTCGATGCGTTCTTGCGCAGCCACTAGTTCGCAAGCCCTCCGAGTTCGTCGATGTACCTGTCGACCAGCGCCCGCTGCGCCTCATGCGAGATGCCGCCGGCGACGACCTTTTCAGTCAGATCCATCGAGAGCCGGGCCACTTCGTCGCGGATTCCGGCCGAGACGCGCTCGCGCTCGGCTGCCGCGTCCTCCCGTGCCTTGCGGGTGATCTCGTCGGCCTCGGCGCGCGCCTTGGCGACGATCTCGGCCTTCATCGCCTCTGCGGTCTGGCGAGCCTCCTCGATGATCTCGTTCGCCTCGGTACGCGACTCGGCGAGCTGGGTCTTGTAGTCGTCGAGAAGACTCTCGGCGTCGGCCTTGGCCTTCTCGGCTTCCTGAAGCTGACCGGCGATGGCGGACTGGCGGTTCGCCAGCGCCGCGGTGATGGCCGGCCAGGCCCAGAGCCGCACGAATATCGCAACGATGGCAAAGGCGATGATGCCGGCGATCAGCTCTTCGGTCTCGGGGAGCAGCAGGTCGACCCCGCTCGCTTCCTCCTCGGCCGCCAGGTACAGCGACGTTGCCAGGGTGTACAACATCAGGTCTGCTCCCTACGCCAGGAAGAAGAGCACGAAGCCGATAAGCGCCAGCGCCTCCGTGAAGGCAATGCCGAGGAACATGGTGGTGCGCACCATGTTGGCTGCCTCAGGTTGACGTGCCATCGCCTGTACCGCATTTCCGGCGAGGACACCGATACCTACGCCCGGGCCGATGGCGGCGAGACCGTACCCCACGAGGGCGAGGCTGCCGCTGATGTCGCCGGTGAGGCCGTTGCCCGCCTCCTGTGCGAGCAGCTGCGCCGCAACCAGGAAGTGTTCCATCCGCTCTTCCTTTCTCCTGTCTGGATCGACGTTTCGTTCTCTTGGCTCAGTGTTCGGGGTGGAGTGACGTCTGGATGTACACCGCAGACAGCAGCGTGAAGATGTATGCCTGCAGGATCGACACCACGATCTCGAACAAGAAGATGCCGATGCCGAGGGCGAACCACGCCACCCCGACGATCGACTTGGGCTCCAGGGCGACGATGAAGGCGTACCCGGAGACCAGCAACAAACTCAACATGACATGCCCGGCCACCAGGTTGGCGAAGAGCCGGACGGCGAGGCTGAAGGGGCGGACGAGGAGGATCGACACGAACTCGATGAGACCCACGAGCGGCCGCAGCGCCAGCGGAACGCTCTTGGGCCAGAGGATGCTGTCCCAGAAGTAGCCCTTGACGCCGTTCTTGGCGACCCCGATGAACACGAAGATCACCCAGGTGAGAACGGCGAGGAAGCCAGGAATGGCCATCCGGGACGTGATCGGGAAGTTGACGAACGGGGTGACCTCGAAGAGGTTGCCGATCAGCACGAACATGAAGAGCGAGAGCAGGTAGGGCGCGTACTTGACGCCCTCCGGTCCGATCACGCCGATCGCGACTTCGTCTCGCACGAAGCCGACGAGGCCTTCAATCGCGGCACCGAACTTCGTGGGCACCACGTTCTTGCGACGGAACGCGAAGTAGAGGAGCCCGACGACGATGAACGCCGCCAGGAACATGAGGATCATGGTGCGGGTGACGTCGAGGCCCCCGATGCTGAAAACGACGCCGGTCTCGAACAATGAGTTCACCGTGTCCGGCGTGCAGATGATGTCCTCTTCGACGCATGCTTCGACGTCGATGACCGCCAGAATCAAACCGTCCACTCGAGTTCCCTTTCCGCGCCTTTCGCGACTGCAACCGTCTCGAGAGACAGGAGCAGCAAATAGCTCACAACGGCCGTCAACCCCATCGCCAGTCGATCGAGATCGACCAGGCTCACCACGACGAGCATCGTGAGCGTGACCAGCCCCAATCGGAGAAAGAACCCGAAAAGGGCGGCCGCATGATAGAGGCTCGACGAAATGCGTGCCGCCACGGACAGCATGGCACCGGCGAGGAGGAAGTTCCCGACCACGATCGCCAGGCCGAAAAGGGCTGCCACGGCTCCGTCGACGCCCCGGGTCGAGGCGAAGAGGAGGACGAGAGGCGGGCCGATCCATACGGTCCGCCGCACGATGTGTGCTGCGAGGATGGCCTCAACGTTCACGCTGTTCCAGTTCTCGTGCGTATATCCACATTCGGGTGAATCCGGAGATGGACCCGGCGATGATGCCGGACACCGTGAGCACCGGCTCGACACTGAAGATCCTGTCGGCAACGAAACCGAGCAGGAACCCCGACATGATCGAGGCGAAGAACCCTCCGCCGGCCAGCCACCCCTCGTTCATCGCAGTGGCGACCTGTTGGTGGGTGCTCTCCCGCTTCATGGGCGGACCCCTCCAGAGAGCTTGTGATTTCTTTCACAAAGTACCAGAGAACCCTCCCCGGACGCAAATCGCGGGACCTCCGACGGCACCGAACCCCTCATACGTGTCCCGGGAAGTCGGCCGGGTAGGGCGGGAACTGCGAGGTCAGGTCGGCAACCGACGACGCGACGCTCTTGAGGGTCGTTTCGTCCTCCCGATGCTTGAGGGCGGCGGCGATCAGGTTGCCGATCTCCACCATCTGTTCCTGTTTCATCCCGGCCGAGGTGACGGCAGGGGTGCCGAGGCGCAACCCTGAGGTGACGAAGGGCGGCCGGGGATCGAACGGAATCGCATTGCGGTTGAGGGTGATCCCCACGTCATCGAGAAGCTTGGAGGCCTCCTTGCCGGTCAGTTCGTCGTCGAGCGACCGCAGGTCGGTGAGGAAGAGATGGTTGTCGGTGCCGCCGGACACGATCCGCATTCCCTCCCCCATCATGGCCTCGGCAAGAGCCGTTGCATTGCGCACCACCTGGTGGGCGTACGCCCGGTACTCGTCGGTGTCACAGATGGCGAATGCCACCGCCTTGGCAGCGATCATCGCGTTCACGGCGCCGCCCTGCGCGTTGGGGAACACCGCCTTGTCGATGGCCTTGGCGTGTTCCTCGGTCGACAGGATCAACCCGCCGCGCGGACCGCGCAATGCCTTGTGGGTGGTGGCCGTCACGACATGGGCGTGGGGTACCGGGTTGGGGTGGGCGCCGCCTGCGATGAGACCGATGATGTGGGCGGCGTCGACGAGCAGGATCGCCCCGGTCTCGTCGGCGATTTCGCGAAACGCGGCCCAGTCGAGCACCCTGGAATAGGCCGAGTAGCCGGCCACGATCATCTTCGGTTGGTGCTCGTGGGCTGCGCGGCGTACGTCGTCCATGTCGACGAGTTCCGACTGCCGATCGACGCCGTAGGAGACGAAGTCGAACAGCTTGCCGCTGAAATTCACCGGTGACCCGTGAGTGAGATGACCGCCCTGGTCCAGGGCCATACCCAGCACCGTGTCTCCGGGTTCGAGCAACGCCAGGTATGCGGCCATGTTCGCCTGCGAGCCGGAGTGCGCCTGGACGTTGGCGTGTTCGGCACCGAACAACGCCTTGGCACGGTCGATGGCCAGGGATTCCACCTCGTCCACCACGTCGCATCCCTCGTAGTACCGACGACCCGGATACCCCTCCGAGTACTTGTTGTTGAGGACCGAACCCGAGGCTTCCATGACGGCGAGCGGAGCAAAGTTCTCGGACGCAATCAATTGAATCGAGGTTCGCTGCCGCTCGGCTTCGCGACCGATGAGCGCGGCGACCGTGGGGTCGACCTGTTCGAGCGGTCTCGGGTCAATCATGCAGGCGAACTCCTGGAGGTGAGGCGGCCACAGCGTAGCGCGCCCCATCGGACCGATCCCAGCCCGCGCACCATCACGTCGCGGCGCGGTTCTCCGCCCTCCTATCGGCGAAATACACGGCGAAGAATGGGAGCAACGGACCCACCATGATCGCGAGTTGGAGGATCACCACGACGAGCAGCACCGTCGTCATCACGGCCAATGCTGCCGCCCACCGCCTCGTCCTCATGTCGTGCACCTCCTCGAGTCGCACGACGACCACGGCGCCCCAAGCCAGAAGCGTGACCAGCGGGGTGATGATCCGATCGCGTAGAAGGAAGACCGTGATGCCGGCGATGATCACGCCCACCAGCGTTGCGGAAACGACGGCCGGACCCGGCGTCGGGTGGCGGGTCATTCGAGCTGCAACGGTGAAGGCGGCGGCGCTTCCGGCGATGGCGACCAGCCACGCCAGCACGATCTCTGCGGTCGGCCCGCCTACGGCGGGATCGGCGTCCTTGATGCTGATCCCACGTGCCGGCCTCCCCAGCTGGTTGACGACGTCGAACCGGACGCGCAGCTCGTCGCCGGCGTCCGCACGGCCGTTGCCGTTGCGGTCGTCGACGAGCTCGATCGGGGCCGGACCGGGCCCTTGCTCACCGGGATCGGGTGCCGGTATCTCGACGAGGAGGGGGGCCCGCTCATCGTCTTCGCCGTCGGCGGTGGCATCGATTCTGTCCGGGATCAACTGCGGCAACCCGTCGTCGGGGACGATGTACTGCGCCGAACATGCCAGTCGCTCTTCCGGAGCGAATTCTTCGACACCCTCGGCAACCGTGCAGTCGAAACGGGCGAGGCGATCCGGTAGGTCCGTCTGGGACACGACGAAGACCATCGCCCACATCGTGATGAGACTGATGCCGGTGGCGATCGACAGCGCCAGTTGCTTGCGCTGCGGTGGAACCGGGGGAAGTTGTTCGGGTGAGTCGGTCATTGGCTTGAGGCTAAACGATGCCCGACGCCCGAGCCCGAGGCCCGACGCCCGAGGCCCGACGCCCGACCCGCCTGGACGGCCCGACGCGGCCGCTGTCGCCCGACCGGGTGTCGGGGTCGGCGTTGGGGTCGGGGTTGGGGTTGGGTTTGCTACAACTTCACCGGTCCGGGGCGGAGCACTTCGACGTCGTTGCCGATCACGGCGACCACCGTCGAGCTGGCCCCGCCGGATCGTCCGCCGCGAAGATAGAGGGCGGCCGCGTCGCCCATGGCCGCCTCGGCTTCTTCGGCCGTCCCGGCCGGAGCCCGGCCGGAAGGGTTGGCACTCGAGACGGCAAGCGGACCGCAGGCCGCCAGCAGCCGCAGTGCAGTGAGGTTGTCGGGTACGCGCACTCCAACCGTGCCCGCCCGCCGGTCGCCGATCCATTCGGGGACGTCGGGATGCTTGGGGACGACCAGCGTGAGCGGTCCCGGCCAGTGCCGGACGGCCAGTTCGAGTGCGTGGTGCGAGAAGTCGGCGAGCTGGGCCGCCTGGCGTATCGAGGCGGCGAGCAGCGCAATCGGGTTGTGCGGGTCGCGAGCCTTCAGGTCGAACAAGCCCTTCAGGGCCGTCTCGTTTCGCGGATCAACGGCCAGTCCGTACACCGTGTCCGTCGGCACGCCGACCACACCCCCGGACTCGAGAACCGACAGGGCAGCCGGGATTCCGAAGGCATCAGACACAGCAGGAAGCCCCCTTGCGAGCCACCACGAACCGCTCCCGACCGGCGAGATCGCGTCGTACCTCACGGTCGAACGCGGCGAACAGCCGATCGGCAACGGGTCCCTGAGTGTCGGCGATCTCGCACAGGAGCCAGCCGCCGATCCCGAGCCACCAGTAGGCGGCGTCGGCGATACGCTCCAGGACCTCATGACCTTCGACGCCGCCCACCAGCGCGCCGGGCGGATCGTGGTCGCGTACGTCCCGAGGAAGGGCATCCAGCTCACCGGCCCCGAGGTACGGCGGATTGGACACGATCAGATCGATCCTCCCCCGCAACGAGTCGGGCAAGGCGTCGAACAGATCGCCCCGGAGGAACGTCACGTCGAGTCCCGTAGCGGCGGCATTCTCGGCGGCGAGTTCCAGCGCCGCCGGGTCGATGTCGGTACCGATCACGCGCGCCAGCGGGAAGGCATGCTTCAGGGCGAGCGCAAGATTGCCCGAACCGGTTCCGAGATCGACGATCACCGTGCCCGGTCCGGCTTCACGCAACGATGCCACCGCCATCTCCCATAGCTGCTCCGTCTCCGGACGGGGCACGAGGGCCCGGCCGTCGATCCTGAGGTCGAGCGGCCCGAACTGCACGGTTCCTTCGAGATGCTGCAGCGGCCGCCCCGCCTTGCGTTGTGCGACGAGCTCGTCGAACCGGGCAACGGCGGCAGCGTCGACATCGGCTCCCTGCAATAGCTCGGCGCGCTCTGCTCCGGTGGCCACGGTGAGCAGGCGCCGCGCTTCATGCGGCGGCAAGCCCGAGCACCTCATGAGCTCGGTGCCGGATGCGGTTCCGGACCGAGAGCTGGAGGCTGGAGGCTGGAAGCTGGAGGCCGGCTTCGTCATCCGTCCCCTTCCGCGAGGCGTCTGGCCTCCTCATCGGCCTGCAAGGCCGAGATGAACCCGTCGAGGTCACCTTCGAGCACGGCAGGCAGCTGTTTGATGGTCAGCCCGATGCGATGGTCGGTGACCCGGTTCTCCTTGTAGTTGTAGGTCCGGATCTTCTCCGAGCGGTCGCCGGTCCCGACCTGAGCGCGCCGGTTCCCGGCGATCTCGGCGTGCTGCTTCTCCATCTCGATCTGATACAGGCGGGCTCGAAGTACCCGCATCGCCTTGAGCTTGTTCTGAAGCTGAGACTTCTCGTCCTGGCACGACACGACGATCCCGGTGGGTTTGTGGGTGATCCGCACGGCCGAGTCGGTCGTGTTCACCGACTGCCCTCCGGGTCCCGACGAGCGGAACACGTCGATCTCGAGGTCGTGATCGTTGATATCGACCTCCACATCCTCGACTTCGGGGAGCACGGCGACGGTGGCGGTCGACGTGTGAACCCGCCCCTGCGATTCGGTCTTCGGAATTCGCTGCACCCGGTGGACCCCGGCCTCGTACTTGAGTTGGGAATAGGCACCGCGACCCTTGACGGCGAAGACCACCTTGGAAAACCCCCCGGATTCCGACGGGGAGGAGTCGATGTCCTCGCGCTTGAACCCGTGGCGCTCGGCGAACCTGTCGTACATGCGGAAGAGATCCCCCGCCCAAATGGCGGACTCGTCGCCGCCGGCGGCGGCCCTGATCTCGATCAGGACGTCCTTCTCGTCGTTGGGGTCCTTGGGCACGAGCAGTCGGCGTAGCTCGTCCTCGAGTTGCTCCATCTCTGCGCGCTTGGCCTTGGCGATCCCTTGGAGGTAGTCGACCATTTCGGGATCGGTTTCGGAGGCTGCGAGTTCGAGAGCCTCGTTCCCTTCGGCGGCCGCCGCCAGATACGCCCGGTACGGCCCGACGACGGTCTTGAGATCGGAATGGCGTTTGGCGACGTCGGCGTACCGGGCCGAGTCGGCAAGGACGTCGGGATCGATGAGCTGGGCCTCGGCCTCACGGAACCCGTCTTCGACTTCCCCGAGCCGGTCGACGAGCGCGGCATCGACTTCGAGGGCCATCAGTTGAACTCCGCTTCGAGCGCCCCCGGCACGATGGGCCCGCGACGCTTCACCTCCTCGACTTCCCCGCTTTCGAGTGCGGCGAGCAGGCTGGCAACCGCCACCTCGACCATCCCGTCCTCCGGTTCCTTGGTAGTGAGCGCCTGCAGCCAGATTCCCGGGCGGGAAGCCACGGCGAGCCACGTCTTGTCGGCCGCCGCCTTGAGAAGTTCATAGCTCAGTCCGGCGATCACGGGGATGAGGAACACCCGGCTGGCGACCAACCAGGGAAGCGATGGTCGCCCCACCAGCGTGAAGACGACGAGCGAGATGAGTATGACGATGAGGAGGAAGTTCGTACCGCAGCGGGGATGTCGCGGGCTGTACTTCTGGATCTCGTCGATGGTCAGAGGATCGCCGGCCTCATAGGCGTGAATCGTCTTGTGCTCCGCGCCGTGATACTGGAAGACCCGGCGAATGTCCTTGGAGCGACCGATCGCCCAGATGTATCCGATGAAGAGGGCGACACGCACCAGGCCGTCAACGATGTTGAACCAGACATCGCTTCCGCCGAACGCGCTGTCGGCAGCCCTGGCCACGAGCAGCGGCAGGAGCATGAACAGTGCGACGAAAAAGACGAGCGCAATCGACATCGACACCACGATCTGGGTCTTGGTGATCTCCTCGTCTTCGTCCCCCGCCTTCTGCGCCGACCACGACAGGGCACGGAACCCGAGGTTGAGGGATTCGACGAGCACCATGACGCCTCGCACGAACGGGATCCGGGCCAGCCGGGACCGCGCCGACAGGCGCGGCAATTCGTGGGAGATGGCTTCGATGACCTCGTCGGGCCGGCGCACGGCCACGGCCCAACCCGCAGGGCCACGCATCATGACCCCCTCGAGGACGGCCTGTCCGCCGACGGTTGCGCCCGGGGCGCGGCTCATCTAGGCGTCGGCGGCGGCGGTGTCCTCGGCCGGTTCGACGCTGGCCTCGGGCTCGTCCGCAGCCGCAGGGGCCTCGGCCTTGGGTGCGGCTGTCTTCTCCGCCTTTGCCTTGGGCTCGCCGGCCTTCGTCTCACCGTCGCCCGATGTGAAGCTGGTCCGCCCGTACCGGCGCTTGAAGCGTTCGACGCGACCACCGGAATCGACGAGCTTCTGCTTACCCGTGAAGAACGGATGGCATTCGTTGCAGAGTTCGGCGTGAAGTTCGCCGGATGCAATCGTCGAGCGCGTGGTGAAGGTGTTGCCGCACGAGCACGTCACCTTCGTCTCGGCGTACTCGGGATGGATGTCTGCCTTCACTTGAACTCCTTTGGTTCTCAGCTGCCGGATTTGGCGACTTCGGCGAGGAACTCTCCGTTGGATTTCGTGCTCTTGAGCCGGTCGATGAGCAGCTCGAGCGCAGCGCCGGGCTCGAGTGCGAGCAGCACCCGCCGCAGTTTCCAGACCTCTGTCATTTCCGGTCTCGTGAACAACAGTTCTTCCTTGCGTGTTCCCGAAGCCTCGATGTCGATCGCAGGGTAGATGCGCTTGTCGGCGAGCTTCCGGTCGAGGTGCAGCTCCATGTTGCCGGTGCCCTTGAATTCCTCGTAGATGACCTCGTCCATCCGCGACCCGGTGTCGACGAGGGCCGTACCGATGATGGTGAGCGAACCGCCCTCCTCGATGTTGCGGGCGGCACCGAAGAACCGCTTCGGTGGGTACAGCGCCGTGGAATCGACACCACCGGACAGGATCCGTCCCGATGCCGGTGTTGCCAGGTTGTGGGCACGGGCAAGGCGAGTGATCGAGTCGAGCAGGACGACAACGTCGATGCCGAGCTCGACGAGCCGCTTGGCCCGCTCGATGGCGAGGTCGGAAACCTGCGTGTGCTCCTCGGCCGGGCGATCGAACGTCGAGTAGATGACCTCGCCTTTCACCGAGCGTTGCATGTCGGTGACCTCTTCGGGCCGCTCGTCGACGAGGACCACCATGAGGTAGCACTCCGGGTTGTTCGTGGTGATGGCGTTGGCGATCTCCTTGAGCACCGAGGTCTTGCCGGCTTTCGGAGGCGAGACGATCAAGCCACGCTGACCCTTCCCGATCGGCGAGATGATGTCCATGATCCGTGCTGTGAGGTGGTTGGGATCATCCTCCACCTCCAGTCGCAACCGCTCGTCGGGGAACAGGGGGGTCAGGCTCCCGAACTTCGGGCGCTTGCGCGCTTCTTCGGGGTCGGCTCCGTTCACCGCATGGACCCGGGTCAGCGCCGGAAACTTCTCCTGGGCGCGAGCCGGACGGATCGGACCTGCGATGGAGTCGCCCTTGCGAAGCCCGAACTTTCGAATCTGATTTGCCGAGACGTAGACGTCCTTTTCCCCCGGCAGATAGCCGGTCACCCGAAGGAATCCATAGCCCTCGGGCAAGATGTCGAGGATCCCCTCGCGGACTTCGAGCTCAGACTCGTCGATCTCCTGCTGGCCGCCCTGGCCACCGCGCCGCCGGCGACGCTTGTTGCGGTTGCGGTTGGCGTCGCCGTCGCTTTGGCCGTCGTTGCGGGGTTTGCCCCCGTTGTCGTCGGCGCGCTCGGCGGCTCCCTCCGACCGCACTTCGGCGACCTCGGCAACCGGCTCGTCCGCCTTCGCCGGAAGGGTGGAGGCGTCGAAGCCGTCCGCGTCGAGAATGGCGGTGATGAGCTTCGTCTTCTGCAATTCGGTATGGCCGTCGACGCCCAGATCGGACGCCATGGTCCGCAGCTCATCGAGGCCCAGTTCCTGGAGTTTGGCTCGCGACATGTGGATCTCCCCTCGGTGGGGCTCCTCCTTACCCGTTGTCCTTGTCCCGGAGGGCCTGTTGATAGGCCTCCCAGTCTTTGTTGAACCGCTCGTTCCCGATGTCGGTGAGCGGATGGTTGAACAGCTTCTTCATCACCTCGAACGGCATCGTGGCGATGTCGGCGCCGATCTTCGCCGACTCCACGACGTGCTGGGGATGGCGCAGCGAGGCGGCGAGCACCTCGGTGTCGTATCCCTGCACGGTGTAAATGCGAACGATCTCTTCCAACAGTGCCAATCCGTCGTTTCCGATGTCGTCGACCCGGCCCAAGAACGGCGACACGAAGGTGGCACCGATAGTGGCGGCAAGAATCGCCTGTGCCGGAGAAAAGACGAGCGTCACGTTGATCGGGATGCCGAGGTCCACCAGCCGGGCTCCGGCGGCGACGCCCTCTGGGAGCATCGGCACCTTGACCACGACGTTATCGGCAATCTCGAACAACTCTTTACCTTGGGCCACCATGTCCTCGCGGTTGTCGGCGACGACCTCGGCCGAGACCGGTCCGGGAACGATGTCGGTGATCGCTTTCACCAGATCGTGGAATGCCAGGCCCTCCTTGGCAGCGAGGGTCGGGTTGGTTGTGATCCCGTCGAGGATGCCCCACGCGGAGGCAGTCTTGATGTCGTCGAGATGGGCTGTATCGAGGAACAGCTTCATCGGAATCCTCCGCAGTCGTGGTGGGTGCTGAGCCCGGAACGGGAGACACGTCGTCACGTGCGAACGCAGTGAACCGGCGGTTCGAACTAGGTGACGTGGCGAGTTGCCTGGTCGTATCTTAGATCGTTTGGCGGCGGAGGCAAGAACGGTTCCGACCGCCGGCCCGGAGAGCGCCGCGGGTGAGGGTTCACCCACTAGCTTGCGGGCCATGGCGACGCCAGACCACGGCCATATCACCACCGTCATGCACGACACCACCGACCTCGACGGCGCAGTCGCGTTTTGGGCGGAGATCCTGGGACTCGAAGTCAGGTTCCGCAACGACCGGTACGTGTACCTGAGCCACCTGAGCGAGCAGGGACCGCACCTCGCGTTCCAGCTCGTCCCTGAGGAAAAGACGGTCAAGAACCGGCTCCATTTCGACATTCGCGTCGACGACCGTCCTGCGTTCGAGGACCGGGTGATCGGACTCGGGGGTCGCAAGATCGGCGAGGTCGGCGAGGAGGGATTCCCGCGCTGGACGGTGATGGCCGATCCGCAGGGAAACGAGTTCTGTATCTACGAGGCAGACGACTCGTAGCCCGACTTCCTAGGTTGCGTTGCCGGCAACGGCCACGTGGAAGAGCAGGTTGGCGGCGAGAATCGACGTCTGTGACCCGAGGTCGGTCATCGGGTTGACTTCGTTGAGCGACCACCCACCGCTGCGCGGCGCCAGACCGATGAGCAGTTCCAGGAGCTGGCGGCTCGTCAATCCCCCCGGCTCGTGCCAGCCGACCCCCGGGGCGTACGCCGGATCGAGGACGTCGATGTCGATCGACACGAACAGGTGCGCGGCGCCCGTCGCCGTCTCGAGGATCCGTGACAGCGCCGCCGCCACACCCTCAGATTCGATCCGGCGCGCCGGAATCTCGGTGAGACCGACCTCGTCGATGAACCGCTTCGACGACGGAAAGTTGAAGTTCCTCGTACCGACTTGAACACTTCGTCGTGGATCGACCCTCTCCAACTCGAGCGCGCGACGCATGCCGGACGACTGGCTGAACATGCCCTGGCGCTCGCTGTGATCCATGAGGTCGAGATGGGCGTCGAAGTGCACGATGGCCACCGAACCGGCGACTGCGTCGTGGAACCCGGCGACGGCGGGAAACAGGATGGAGTCGTCGCCGCCGACGACCATCGGAACCCGGCCCGCCTCGACCTCACCCGACGTGTGACGGCGAACCGCGTCGAGGGTGGCAGCGAGATCGTGCGGCACCACGGCTACATCGCCGGCGTCGATCAGGTGCTCGGCGGAGAACGGAACAAGCCGATCGTCGTCGATCGAATAGATGTATCCGCCCTCCTCGCGCATCTTCATCCATTCCAGATTGCGGCGGACCTCGTCGGGGGCGTATCGGGCGCCGGGCCGGCCCAGCGTGGCCGCGCCGTCGAACGGAACCCCGATGAACGAGTACGTGCGCACGAACCGGAGGCTACCCAGCGAATGGAACCGGGAACCGGCGGGTGAGGTGACGTCGTCCGCCCCGCAGTGTTCCTTCAGCTACCAGCCCAGATACTCGAGAACCGCATCGAGGTGGGGGCTGACGGGCGTCACATCGGGAAATGCGAGCAGTGCAGTCCCCGGATCCTTCAGCCCGTGTCCGGTGAGCGTGCAGACGATGGGGCCGTCGCCTTGCGGAAGCCGGTCGCGGAACTTGACGATCCCGGCGACGGGCGCAGCCGACGCCGGTTCGCAGAAGACGCCTTCCGTCGCCGCCAGCATGCGGTACGCCTCGAGAATCTCGCCGTCGGTGACCGCCTCGATGATTCCGCCCGACTCGTCCCGTGCTCCTACCGCGCCGTCCCACGACGCAGGATTTCCGATCCGGATGGCGGTGGCGACGGTCTCCGGAGCGTCGACCACCTCGCCGTGGACCAGCGGCGCAGCGCCGGCGGCCTGAAACCCCCACATCAACGGCGACTCACCGACTGCCTGATAGCCCAGCCAGTACGCGGTGATGTTGCCGGCGTTGCCCACGGGAAGCGCATGCACGTGCGGCCCGGCGCCGAGCGTGTCGATGATCTCCCACGCCGCGGTCTGCTGCCCCTCGATCCGGTAGGGGTTCAGCGAGTTCACGAGTGCGACATCGTGGGTGGATGTGAGCTCGAGCACGATCTCGAGCGCATCGTCGAAGTTGCCGTCTATCGGAACGATACGGGCGCCGTGCGCGACGGCCTGAGCCAGCTTGCCCTGGGCGATCTTGCCGGCCGGGAGGACGACGATGCAGTCGATCCCGGCGCGAGCGGCGTAGGCCGCGGCCGATGCCGACGTATTGCCGGTCGATGCACACGCCACCGCCTTGGCACCGGCTTCGATCGCCTTGGACACCGCCAGCGTCATGCCGCGATCCTTGAACGAACCCGTTGGATTGGCACCGTCGTACTTGAGAAACACGTCGCGACCGACGATTTCCGACACACCCGGCGCCGGAATCAGAGGAGTCGACCCTTCGAGAAGTGTCACCACCGGCGTGTCGTCGGTGACCGACGACAACCGCGCCCGGTATCGCTCGATCAGGCCGATACGCGGCCCGCTCATGCCTCGTCGCTCACGACGCGAACCGTGGCGGCGACGTCGGTGACGACGTCGAGATGCTCGAGCGCCGCGGCGGCCGCGCGCTGGCGGCCCTCCGGGGCCCGGTGGGTCACGATGAGCAGCGTCGCCTCGTCACCCGTCCCTTCCTGCCAGACCGACTTGATCGAAACGTTGGACTCACCGAACGCACCGGCGATCTGGGCCAGCACGCCCGGCCGGTCCGCGACGCGCAACCTGAGATACCACTTCGTCGGGATGTCCTCGAAGGCGGTGACGTCTCCCGGTGCCAGCCGTATGCGCGGCGCCACCTGAGCTCCGGCAAGCAACTCCCGGGCGGCGTCGATGACGTCGCCGAGAACCGCCGTAGCCGTCGGTTCACCGCCGGCTCCGGGACCGGCGAAGAGCAACTGATCGACCGACGGGCCTTCGACGAAGATGGCGTTCGTTGCGCCCCGGATCGAAGCCAGCGGATGGTCGACCCTGATCATCGCCGGGTGGACCCGGGCGTTCACTCCGTCGCCGGTCCGCTCGGCGATGGCCAGCAGTTTGACCACGTAACCCAGCTCGTCGGCGAACTCGAGATCGATGCGATCGAGACGGTCGATGCCCTCGGTGTAGACATCCCCCGCGCCCGTCCAGATGCCGAAAGCCAGCGATGCGAGGATTGCCGCCTTGGACGCGGCGTCGGCACCGGTCACGTCGGCGGTCGGGTCCGGCTCGGCATATCCGAGCTCTTGGGCATCGCGCAGGGCGGTGGCGTAGTCCTGACCGGAGTCCGTCATCTGCGTCAGGATGTAGTTGGTCGTTCCGTTGACGATCCCCATCACCCGGCTGAGCTGCTCACCTGCGAGCGACTCGGAGAGGGGCCGGATGATCGGAATCCCGCCGCCGACCGCCGCTTCGAACAGCAGCGGCACTCCTTTGTCGGCGGCCGCGGCGATCAACTCGGGGCCGCGGGCTGCGACCAGTTCCTTGTTGGCGGTCACGACCGGCTTGCGCTGCTGCAGGGCCCCCATCACCAATTGAAAAGCCGGATCCTTCCCGCCCATCACCTCGACGACCAGCTCCACCGCCGGGTCGTCGACGACGGCCTCGGGACGATCGGTGAGGACGCCGTCCGGCACATCGAAGCTGCGGTCCTTGCCGACGTCCCGAACGGCGACCCGGCGCACCTCCAGCTCGAGCCCGGTCTTGGCGGCGATCGCGTCCCGGTCGCCGACGAGTCGCCGCACCAGCGTCCCGCCGACGGTCCCGGCGCCGAGGATGCCGACTCCGATTGCCATGAATTGTTCTCCGTGTTGGGGTCCGCGGGATGGTAACGGGGCCACACCTTCAGCCATCAGCTATCAGCCGATAGCTTCTGGCATCTCAGCTGCGGAACCGGTCGAACGGTTTCAGCTCGATGTCGAGTTCGGCGAGCATCTGTTCCACCGCTGCGAACGCTGCGGTGCCATCCACCGGCTCGAGATCGGCGATCGTGTCGCTCCGGGCGACCAGCTCGGCACCGTTGGGGAGCGTCCAGTGCTGCGGGTCGGACGTCTCGATCTCGTCCCACCCGATCGGCGCCGCGACCGGCGCACCGGGACGAGCACGCAGCGAAAAGGGAGCGATCCCGGTCTGCGCCCGGCGGTTCCGCAACCAATCCACGAACACGCGGCCGCGTCGTTCTTTCTTGCGGAACTCGGAGGTCAGGACCTCCGGATGGGAGGCTGCCAGGACGGCCGTCATGCCATGCGCGAACCGGCCGACCTGATCGAAGGATGCCTCGGGCCCGATCCGGACGACGATGTGATATCCGTTGGACCCGGTCGTCATCACTGCGGCCGGCAGCTGCAGCCGCTACAAGAGACCCCTCTCGAGGTGCGCTGCGCGTCGGGCCGACCCGTAATCGCCCTCAGGTGGATCGAGATCGATGACGATGCGATCGGCCGCGTCGAGATCCGGCAG
>JBFIQU010000010.1:0-18516 GCA_041609395.1 Acidimicrobiia bacterium
ATGTTCTTCTCCCAGAACGGCGGCAGGCTGCGGTCCGGATAGAGAAGGAACGTGTGCTGGTCGGGCCGGTACAACCCGCCGGCGAACATTCGGTCGACCAGCGCCACGACCTCTGCGGTGCCGACGTCGGCTTCCGACAGGAATGCCACCTGTCCCTCCAGCATCTCGTAGAGCGACTCGAGATGCGCGACGCCGGCGTCGAGGTGCAGCAGGCAGTACGCCTCGGCGAGTCCGTCGGCCCGGCGCGAAACCCGTACCGCCTGATCCAGGAACGGACGCACCGCGGCGATGAACTCCCGAAGCGACGCCACAGGCACCACGACCGGGCCACCCGGTCCCGCCTCGTAGGCCACATCCCGGTATTCCGAGAACGCAGAGCCGATCCCGTCGAGCAACGACCGGCGATCGGCCGGATCGATGGCATCGGACGCCACGACATGCCGATGGGCGTCGTAGACGCCATGGAGATCCTCGAGCCATTTCGCCACGGACGCTCCGATCGGGACCGAATCGACCCGTCCGGCGGCGAGCAGGCGATCAATCAGCTCCAGGTATTCGCGGAGGTAGAACAGCGTGACGACCGACACCCCATTGCCCACGAGCGCGTTGTTGGCATCGTTCCACTCCGGCCGTTGAGTGTTCATCCAGATGCCCCCGCCGGCCACCAGGTTGGAGAGCTTCGACAGGGCAGGAACGAGCAACTTCTCTCCGAGCGAGGCGAGGTGGACGCCCGTGCCGTCGCCGCTCGGTACCAGGCGGCCGTCGGCTCCGAGCTTGGCGACCCGCTGTTCGATCTTCGCCTGCCGCTCATGATCGAATTCGATCGTCGACTTGGGATCGGCCACGATTTCGTCGTAAGGAGCGATCCGGTAGGGAACGTCGGCGTACGACAGCCACACCCGATCCAGGTCCTGCTCGAGGGCACCGGGGTAGAAACGATCCGACGCATCGAGCAGCCGGTAGAGATAGGCGATCTGGTGATCCCCCCAGTATCCGAGGTTCGACCAGTTGCCTTCCTCGGGCATCTCCCAGTCGATACCGTCGTCGGTGATGCGGTACGGGTTGAAGCCGTCGACCGTCGATGCGCTGAGGAACTTGGCGATCACCGATTCGATGTACTCGGGGAAGCTGTGGACCAACGCATCCCAGTTCTGAAAGATGTCCCGCCAGTTTCCCTCGTACCCGGTGGCAAAGCCGCCGCCGGCACCCCGCACCGAGATCTCGAACGTGTTCCACGGCCGGCTCGGGTCGCCGTGACGGCGGCTGAAACTCAACGGGAGATATTCGGACACGAGCCGGGAGAGATCTGCATCGGCGCGCACGGCAGCCTTGAGGTCGGCAAGTTCCACGACCGGATCGAGTCCGCTCACCGCCTCGGCAAACCGGGGGGCAACCATCGAGTTACGAGCATGCATGAACCGCTCGACGTCCTCGATCTCGACTCGCTGCTCGTTCAGGAACACGCCGCCGCGCATGACATTGAACAGCACGTTGGCGAAATGGTGAGCTGTCGTACGCCGATCGGCCGTGACCTGGATTGCGTCCGCGTCTTCGACGACATCGATGAGGCTCCGCCGGGAGAGGTCGATCGCCTCCGCCAGCTCGTCTTGCGGTGATTCGGCGGTAGCGAGCCACGCACCCAGCTCGGCGAGCCGGGCATGGTTGCGTTCGACATCGGCGACGATCGACCACCGAATCGGGTTGCCGGCAGCCACTTGCACTGCGGCGGTGACGAAGAACCCGGCCTTGCGACCCGTGACCCGGTGCTCCGGCTCGACGTTCCGGCCCGAACGAAACCTCCGGATCTGGCTCTCGGAGAGACTCACCGTCGGTTGCGGAAGCCCGCGTGACCATACGAGTGTCGACGACAGGCTCTCGGCGGGTTCGGGCCTATCCGAAACCAGCGCCTCGAGGGTGAACACGGCAATGCCGTGCGCGTGGTACTCGGCCCTCCGGTAGGCGTCGACCAGGGTGCTGGTCGTCTGCTGCGCCGCCAGCTCGACCCCGGCGGGCAACACATCACAGAGGCCGTCGTGGACTTCGACCGTGATCCCATCGAGGTCGTCGGCACGCGTCAGCTGGCACGTCCGGATGAAGCCGAATCGATCGGCGGCCGCCCACGTGTACCGGAACGTCAGCCCCAGTCCGGGATGATGCTCTTCGAAGCGAAGCCGATCCCCCTCCACGGTCTTGGCGATCGAACGCCGCACGGTGTCGAGCGGCGTGTCCGGATGAAAGGGCTCCCATACTTCGGGCCCGACGCGAATCAGCGTTGTAGGCCCGGTACGGCCGCCGGCGCGGTGAAGCCGATCGTCGGTTTCGTAGGGGAACAGCGCATGCTCGGCGCTGCGGCGACCCGCGGTGAGCGCACCCGAACTCGACACGAACATCCACTGGTCGGTCGGGGTGACCACGCTCACCAGGAACGGATCGAGCAGGTCGTAGTCGTCGATCCGGTACCACTCGATCCCGTCCTCGAGGATGAACCGTCCGGACGGTTGGTCGGTCGATCGCGGCCGGGTGTCGGTCACGGTCATGACTGGACCTCACATTCGAGTTCGACAACGAAGACGTCACCGGCGGCGAGCCCGTGACCGAAAGGAAACAAGGGGGCATCGCAGCCCTGCGCCGCGGAGCCGGATTCCCGCAGCGGCAGCTGCTCGACGCTGCGGGGCCAGGTGAAGGGCAGCCTGCCCTCGAACGGGGCCGCCCCGAACAGGGGGGCGGCGACGGCAGCGCCCTCGGATCCGGGCAGCCATGCGGCCACCACGGCATCAGCAGTGGAGAACACCTCATCCATGATGAGGGGGCGGCCCGACAGGACGACGACGACCAGCGAGTCGACCCTGGTGGCAGTTGCCGCCACGATGGCCAGCTGCCCACCGTCGATCGTGAGCCGGCCGTTGTCGCCGACCCCCTCCGCGTAGGGACGCTCCCCGACGACCACGATCCCCACGTCGGCCCGCTCGGGAACTCCGTCCCCCGCGAATAGACCGTTCCGGTCGTACACGACGAGCGCGTCGCCGGCCTGCTCTCTGATTCCGTCGAGAATGGTGGTGCCGGTGGTGATGGGGCCGGTGCCGCCCTGCCACGAGATGGTCCAGCCTCCGCTCTGCCACCCCACGTCGTCGGCTGCCACACCTGCCACGAAGATCGAGGCACCCGAGACCGGCACGGCCACACCGTCGTTGGTGAGGAGAGTCTGGGAGCGGGCCGCGGCTTCGGCGGCCAACGCCCGATGCGCCTCCGAGCCGATGGCTTCTGTCAGCGCCGGGTCCGGATACGGCCGTTCGAAGAGGCCGAGCTCGAACTTCGCTCGCAGGATGCGACGGACGGCATCGTCGATCCTTGGCACGGCGACCTCACCCGTGTCGACCGCCTCCCGCATCGCCGCGATGAAGAGATCGAAGGCCCCGGGCACCATGTTCATGTCGACCCCGGCGTTGATCGCCGTCACCACCGACCGGTAGTAGTCGTCCGGATCGATCTGATCGATCGCCGCCCAGTCCGAGACGACGAATCCCTCGAATCCGAGCTCGCCCTTCAGGACATCGGTCAGCAGATACCCGCTGGCGTGCAGCTTGGTGCCCTGGAAGCTGGAGTAGGACGCCATGATGCTGAGCGCCCCGTTGTCGACGGCATCGATGTACGGCGCCACATGGATCCGGCGCAGCTCCGACTCATCGATCGAGGTATCACCCTGGTCGATCCAATACGACTCGCTGGTGGACGTCCCCCACTCGGCGGCGCCGTCGCCGACATAGTGCTTGGGGGTGGCGAGCACCGTTGCGGGGTCGGCGAGATCGCTGCCCTGGAGGCCCCGCATCATGGCGACGCCGAGGTTCGTCACGAGTTCGGTGTCCTCGCCGAAACCCTCGTAGGTCCGACCCCACCGGATGTCCTGGGGTACCGCCAGCACCGGGGAGTAGTTCCAGGAGACGCCCGTGGCGGCAGCCTCGACCGCCGTGGCCCGGCCGACACGCTCGACCAGGTCCGCCGATCGGGTCGCTCCGAGCCCGACGTTGTGGGGGAAGATCACGGCTCCGAGCAGGTTGTTGTGCCCGTGGACCGCATCGGATCCGTACAGGATGGGGATGCCGAGTCGGGTCGATAGCGCCGCCCCCTGGAAGCCGGCCGTCATGTCGATCCATGCGTCGACGGTGTTCGGCTCGGGAGCCCCGCCCCCACCGCTGAGCACGGCTCCGATGAGGTTGTCGGCCACCTGACTCGGCGAGACGAAGGACTCGGCAACCAGCGTCATCTGCCCGATCTTCTCGTCGAGCGTCATGCGGGCGAGCAGGTCGTCGATGCGGGCTTCGACGGGCAGCTCCGGGTTGCGATAGGGCTCGACCGTCGCGGTAGTCGTCGTCGGCCTCGACGTGACGGTGGTGGTCGACGCCTCGGTGCCACCCGTGTTGGTATCGGACGCCGTGCCGGTGCAACCTGCAACGCCAACGGCGAGCACGGTGACGACAACGGAGAACCTCATACCGCCACCCCGTGTCCTCGATCCCATGCCGGAGTCCACGGCCCGGCCGGGGCGTCGACCTGAGCTGCGGAAGCGGGCCAGCGGCGTGGCAACGTTCCGGTGAAGGGGCGGCTCCCGGTGAGCACGTCGGCAATTCCGGCGCCCTCGGTTCCGGGAAGCCATGCGGCGACGATGGCATCACAGCGGTCGACGAGGTCGCCGAGTACGAGGGGACGGCCGGAGATCACCACGAGCACGAGACGGTCGACATGGCTGCGCAGGCGTTCCACAACCGCCACCTGGTCGGCTGCGAGCCGGAGATCACCCCGGTCTCCCAGACCCTCGGCATAGGGACGCTCGGCCACGACCGCAACACCGACGGGCGCCGAGGTGGCGGGGGCGAACGCGCCATCGGAGGCAAACTCGACGCGGGACCCGGGCCGCGCATCGCGCAACGCCTGAAGAATCGTCGTGCCGGGAGTGATCGGTCCCGATCCGCCCTGCCACTCGATGGTCCAACCGCCGCACTGGAGGCCGATGTCGTCGGCCCCTTGGCCGGCGACCAGGATGTGATCTGCGGTCAGTGGCAGCGTCCCCGCCCGATGCTCGAGCAGCACGGCCGAAGCGGCCACCGCCTCCCTCGCCAGCGCACGGTGAGCGGAGGTTCCGATTGCGTCGGTCGACACCTCGTCGGTGCCGTCGAAGAGGCCGAGGGCCGCCTTGACCGAAAGAATGCGCCGCACGGCGTCGTCGACCCGCGAGGGCGCGATGTCCCCCGTCTCGACGCCCGTGACGACGTTGCGAATGAAGCGCTCGAACTCGAACGGCACCATGACCATGTCGATCCCGGCGTTGACGGCCATGACGACACAGCGGTACGGATCGGGATCGAGCTGATCGATGCCCATCCAGTCGGACACGACGAAACCGGAAAACCCGAGTTCGTCCTTGAGGACGTCGGTGATGAGCCGGCGGTGGGCATGCAGCTTGTCACCGTTCCAGGAGCTGTAGGACGCCATCACCGACAGCGCACCCGCCTCGACACCGGCCACATACGGGCGGAGGTGAGTCCTGCGCAAGGTCATCTCGTCTGCCCGCAGATCGCCCTGATCGATGTGCCACTGGGTGCCCCATCCGTTCCACCAATCTGTCCACTCGGCCCGTGATGCGGTCCCCCACTCCGTGCCGCCATCGCCGACGTAGTGTTTGAGGCAGGCGAGCACCGAGTCCGGAGCGTCCGGTCTGCTCCCCTGGAGGCCCCGCACCGCGGCCGCACCGAGGCGCCCCACCAGCTCCGGGTCGTCCCCGAACGACTCGTACGAACGGCCCCAACGCGGGTCGATCGACACCGCCACGGTCGGCGCAAACGCCCAGCGGGCCCCGGTCGCGGCCGTCTCGACCGCCGTTGCCCGATAAACGCGCTCAACGAGATCCTCGTTGCCGGTTGCACCGAGCCCGACGTTGTGCGGAAACATCGTGGCGCCGACCACGTTGGAGTGCCCGTGCACGGCGTCGGTCCCATACAGGAGAGGGATACCGAGACGTGATCGCTTCGCCCCATCCAGGAAGTCGCCGACCATCCCGGCCCAGTTCGCCGGCGTGTTGGGGCTGGGATTGCCGCCGCCGCCTGAAAGCACCGAGCCGATGCCGTGTTCCGCAACCTGGTCGGGCGTGGCCGCACCCTTGTCGACCTGGGTCATCTGCGCGGCCTTCTCGGGAAGCGTCATCGTGTCCAGCACCGTGCGGGCAATCGCCTGCGAGGCTTCCAGGTCGACGACGTCGCCGACTAGGTGAGTCCGGGGCTGTGTGGTCACGAGCTGCGGATGGGACGCATCAACCCTGAGTCTCCGCGACTGGTTGATACACGCGCACGTAATCGACGAGATAGAACTTCGGGAACTCGACGTCGAGCCCGACCGGACCCGGGTACAACCCGCCGACGGCGAGGTTGAGCAGGAAGAAGTACGGCTGGTCGTAGACCCATTCGCGGTCGCCGACCGCCTCGCGACCGATGGTGCCGAACGGCTCGCCGTCGAAGAACCACGTGAAGCCGTCTTCGTCCCACTCGATGCCGTAGGTATGCCAGTCGTCGGCGATCGGGAAATCCTGCCGGTTCCATCGTCCGAGGTTGCCGGCGCCGGCATACCCGGGGCCGTGGAGGGCTCCCGTGGTGACCCGCGGCACGCGTCCGATGTACTCCATGATGTCGATCTCTCCGGCGAACGGCCAGTTGCTGTCGATCGGATTCGACTCGTCCCGGGTGAAGGTCGTGCCCAGCATCCACCAGGCGGGCCACAGCCCGGCACCCTCGGGTACCTTGGCCCGCATCTCGAACCTGCCGTACTGAAACTCCTGCAAGCCCTCCGATTTCAGCCGGGCCGACGTGTAGTACGCATTCTCGAACCGCTCGAACCGGGCTTCGATGATGAGGATTCCATCCTGGACCCGGGCATTCTCGGGACGGTCCGTGTAGTACTGGCCCTCGCCGTTGCCCCAGCCCCAGGCGCCGATGTCGTACGTCCAGTTGTCGGGGTTGATCGAGTCACCCTCGAACTCGTCGCTCCACACCAGTTCATACCCCTCCGGGGGTTCGGGAGGCATCGGCTCCGGCAGGTCGAGCACGAGGGTCGTGGTGGTCGGGGGCGGCTCGGTGGTGGTCGTCGTCGTGGGCGCCTCGGTCGTCGTCGTAGGCGCCTCGGTCGTCGTCGTCGTCGTCGGAGCTGCGGTGGTGGTGGTCGCCACCGTCGTCGTGGCGGCGTCGTCCGCAGAGTCTTCGGAGCACGCCCCTGCTACGACGAACAGGGCAATGGCCAGCGCCGCCCACCGGGACCCGTTACGTACACGCACGGCTAGCCCTTCACCGAGCCCGAGGTCAGGCCCGAGATGATGTAGCGCTGCATGATCAGGAACAACACCATCATCGGCAACATGAGGATGAGCACGGCCGCCGCCAGACCGGGCCAGTCGCTGCCGTAGACCCCTTCGAACACGATCAATCCGCGGGTGATGGGGTACAGCTCCGACGAGGTCAGGTAGATCGTGGGCTGCACGATCTCGTTCCAGATTCCGATGGCGTGCAGGATCGTCACGGTGGCGACGGCAGGGCGAATCAAGGGAAGGATGACCTTCCTCACGAAGAGGAAATAGGAGGCACCGTCGACGGCTGCTGATTCATCCAGCTCGCGCGGGATCGACTTCATGTAGTTGACGAGGATGATCATGCCGATCGGGTTGACCAGGAACAGCAGGATGTAGCCGGGCCGTGTGTTGAACAGACCCAGGTTGAGGATCAGCTGGAACTGGGGGATGAGCGCCGGTGGCAGGAACAGGGCGATGACGTAGAGCGTCAGCAGGATGTTGTGGCCCTTGAAGTAGCCCCTGGCGATCGGGAACGCCACGAAGATCGAGGAGAAGATGAAGATCCCGGTGGCCACTGCTGTGTAGAAGACCGTGTTGAGCAACAGACGGGGGAAATTGGCTTTGTCCCACGCCGAGGTGAAGTTGGCGAAGTTGAACCCGTCGGCGAGACCGATCGGATCCCGGAAGAACTCGGGGAGGGTCTTCATCGACGTGTTGAGGAGCATCACCGACGGCACGATGTACACGACGGCGAACGCAAGAAGGATGATGTACGACACCAGAAAGGCGCGGCGCCGGGCCCGCGTCGCGGACCCCAACTTGGGCGGATCAGGTCGTGTGGGCGGAGCTTCGAGTGTGGGGCCGGCCATCTCGGTCATATCGCGTACTTCTTTTCTCTCCAGGTGACGAACCAGTTGGCCGCCATGCCTAGGACCAGGACCAGGAGGAACAGGACGATCGATGCCGCCGCGGCGAAGCCTTGCCGGAAGCTACCGGCACCTCCCGTCTGGCCGAATCCCTCGGCGAAGATGAGATAACCGAGCACTTGCGTACCCGGCTTGTAGCCGGTGAGCACGAGGAACAGCTGCCAGGCCTGCAACGATCCGATGACGTTGAGCAGGAAGTTGGTGTTGACGGCGGGAGTCAACATCGGCCAGGTCACGTTCTTGAACAGTTGCCAGCCGCCGGCACCGTCGATGCGGGCAGCCTCGTAGAGATCGGACGGAATCGTCTGCATTCCGGCGAGGAAGATCACCATCGTGATCCCAACGTTGGCCCATATCTGGACGACGATGACCCAGATGAAGGCCTCCTGGGGCGCTCCCTGTAAGCCTTCCCCGAACTCGAGGCCGATTGCGGAGAAGGCTTCGGCCATCGGTCCGCGACCGGGGAGCAGAAACAGCTTCCACATCAGACCCTGGATCACGACGCCGAGAAACACCGGCATGAAGAAGAGGGTGCGGAAGAAGAGCCGGCCCCGGATGTGCTGGTTGAGGAGCACAGCGAGTATCAGCCCCAGGGTGAACTGAACGGTGGTGACGAAGAAGGCGAAGATCAGCGTGCGCCGCAACGCTGCCATGTTGTCGCGCGACGCTGCGCCCTCGAAAAGAAACTCGTTGTAGTTGTCGAAGCCGACCCAGTTGATCGGCAGGCCCTTCAGGCCGGTGGCATCGGTGAAGGAGTACACGGCCGTGGCCATCGACGGGCCAAGGGCGATGAGGAAATAGAAGAAGACACCTGGGACGAGGAGGAACAGCGGCGTATACGCGCGCCAGCCCCTGCTGAAGAGGTAGTTCTGAGTCATCACCGCCATAGCGTGTGCCGTCCCGTCGGGTTCGGGCGTGCTCCCCGCCGCCATCGGCGGGGAGCACGCAACTTACTCGTCTTGTTTACGGAAGGCCGGCTTCCAGATCGGCCTGCGCCTGGTTGGCGAGGGCGACCGGATCGGTCCACTCGTTGAACGGCGCGAACCACGACGCACCGAGGAGACCGTTGGCCCACTGGCCGACGCTGGTCGGCAACACGACGTACTGCTCGAAGCCGATTCGGTAGTTGTCGAGCAGCGGGGCCACTGCGGCACCGAGCGTGCTGTTGAGCTGTGCCGTCGGCTGGGTGGGGAGGAAGCCCACCGCATCGATGTACATCTGGTATTCGGCCGGATCGGACAGCGCCGCCAGGTACGCCAGTGCGGCTTCCTTGTTCGGAGCTTCTTCCGCGACCATCCAGCTCATGTCGTACTTGCCGAACAGGTACTGGTTGTCGGCTGCGTTGTCGCTGCCGGGGAACGGCACGTAGGTCCACGAGAAGCCGGGAGCGGCATCCTCGAGAGCCGGGGCTTGCCACATCCCGGTCGGGAAGAAGGCAACATCGCCGGCTGCGAAGCGGGCCGGTGCCGCATCGTGCGAGATACCGGTCACGCCGGACTCGAGCATCTGGGAGGCGTACACCTGGTAGCGCCGCCACAGCTCGAGCGTGCTGTCATCGTTCCACTTGACGTTACCGGTCCAGAGGCCCTCGACGAGCGCTTCCTGGTCCGGATACAACGCTCCGAGCAGACCGTACGAACCGACGAACACGGGCCAGCCGTCTCCGCCGCCGAGCGTCATGCAGCTCTGACCGGCGGCCTTGACCGCATCGCAGGCCGCAACCAATTCACCCCACGTGGTGGGAGTCGACTGGCCGACGGATGCGAGCAGGTCCTGGTTGACGAACATGCCGCCGTAGGTCACACGACCGGCGGGAATGGCGTACACGCTGCCGTTGAACGAACCGGCGTCCGCGAGAGCGGTCGGGTCGTAATTGGAGATGAACGACTCGTTGCTGAGATCGGCAACGAGGCCGGCCTCGATCAGCTGCTGCCAGAGCGGCTTGTTGACGTCCGACATGTACGGCTGGATGGCACCGGAGAACGATGCACAAGGTGCCGCACAGTAGTCGATGACGTCGACCTCACCCGCGGTCAGGCGGGTCTGGATGGCCGTGGCCATGTCACTGGCGTTCACGATCTCCATCTCGACCTTGACGCCGGGGTTGGCGCCCTGGAAGCGCTCGTTGAAGCCCTCCATGTAGCCGATGAACGGCGGGTTCTGGTGCACGAGCACCTTCACCGTGCCGGACAGGGTCGGAGCCGCCGTGGTCGTCGTGGCAGCAGCGGTGGTACCCGTCGTGCCTTCCGTCGTTGTGGTAGCGGCGGCCGTTGTCGTCGTCGCCGCGGCGGTCGTCGTCGTACCACCCGCGTCGTCGTCATCGCCGCATGCGGCGGCAATGAGTGCGAAGGCCATGATGATGGCCAACCATCTGAGTTTCCTCATATGGGGATTACCTTCCTTTCGATTACGAGCTCGGATTGAGCGGTTGTTGGCGCGGTAGGGAACTGTTCGAGCGCTCCCGGGCACCCCGGGAGGAACGTCGCCCGGTGATATCCGGCGGCACTCCGGCACCGGGGAGCGCTCGAAAGAGAAATCTGATGGTGCACGATCATGAGTGGGCCTCGCTGCGCTGCTCCGCCCCACAGGACTCGCGAACCTGGAGTTCGGTGGGCAGCACGATCGATTGCGGGTCGGTGAGGTCGTTTTCGATGACGGCGTGCAGGATGCGCACTGCCTCGGCCCCTACCTCGGAGACGGGCTGAGCCACCGATGTCAACTGCGGCACCGTTTGATTCGGTGGGATGAGGCCGTCGAACGACACGATAGCGACGTCGTCGGGACATGTGAGACCGGCGTCCCGAATCGCCCTCAGGGCACCCACCGACATGCGGTCGGAAGCCACGAAGACGGCCTCGGGACGGTCGCTGGACAGGAGGGTCACCATGCCCTCGCGACCCGAGGCCTCGGACCAATCGCCCTCGACGATGCGGCTCCCGAGTTCGAGGCCGCTCTCGGCGACGCCCGCGAGGAAGCCGGATCGCCGGTCGAGCCCGGCGGTGGTGTTCGAAGGTGCAGCGATGAGGCCGACTCGGCGGTAGCCGAGCCGGGCCATGTGCAGGGCGGCCGCCTTGGCGCCGCCTTTGTTGTCGGCATCGACCGAGAAGAGGCGGTGACCCTCGTCGGGTCGACCGACCACGACGAAGGGCATCCCGGCCTGGGAGAGATCCTCGATGAGGGGGTCGCCCATCCGCGTTGCGGTCATGATCACGCCATCGACGAGACCGGGACGCACGACGCGCGCGGAGATCGCCCCTTCCTCCGCCGAATCCTTGAAGATGAACAACGACAAGACGAGGCCGAGTTCGTTGGTGGAGCCGCTGATACCGAGAATGAGCCGGCCGAAGTAGGGATCGTCGAACAGCGTCTCGACGGCGCTGGGGATGACGAGCCCGACGACGCCGGTGCGGTTCGAGGCCAGGGACCGGGCAGCTGCGTGGGGGCGGTAGCCGGTGGCGGCGATGACGGCCTCGACTTTTGCTTTGGCCTCCGGGCTGACGTTGGGCTCACCGTTGACGACTCGGGAGACGGTCGACCGGGACACACCGGCCATCCTGCCGATCTCCTCGAGATTCAATCGCTGTGACACCCCGACGTTCCCTCCTCCTGGGAGCGCTCTCATGAGAGCGCTCCCAGGAAGATAGCCATACGCTATGACCATGTCAACCGCTACCGGGATGCCGTTCTTCGCGACCTACAACGGTCTCTCGCCCGGCATGTCATGCGGCATGAATGCGACACACGATGCCTGTACGACTTCCGCAGTCGCGATGCGATCCGACAGATCGGCACCGCCGTCCCGGACCGGAATCACGTCCAGGCTCCCGCTGTGGCGGTTCGCCACGACCAGGTACCGCCCATCGGGACTGATCGCAAACCCCCGCGGCCAGCTCCCTCCGCACGGTCGGATCGCCGTACTGCGGAGACCGTCGGTGGGGTCGAAGGAGAAGACCGCAACGCTGTCGTGACCGCGGTTCGAGACGTACACGAACCGACCCGAGGGGGAGATTTTCACGTCGGCGGCCGAGGTCGCCGGTACGCCGGGCGGAACGGTCGCCAACGACTGCTGCGCCCGGAGATCCGGCATCCGGTACCAGGTCAGCGTGTTGTCGAGTTCGTTCACGACGAAGAGGTGATCACCGCCGGGATGGAGCGCCATGTGGCGGGGCCCGGACCCCGGAACCGCCTCCACTTCGATTCGCCGGGATGCACCTCCCGTCTCATCGTCGAAGGTGTAGACGACGAGGCGATCGATGCCGAGGTCCGCCAGGATGAGGGACCGGTTGTCGGCGGTGAAGATCGCCGAATGGACGTGAGGTCCCGCCTGGCGGTCGGGCCGCGCACCGCTCCCGGCATGCTGCACGAGGGTCACCGCGGATCCGGGATGCCCATGCTCGTCGAGGGGATGGACCGAGGCGTTGCCGGTGCTGTAGTTCGACGCCACCAGCCAGCGGCCGCCGCGGTCGATGCTGAGGTGGCACGGATGGTCGCCCTCTGTGGACTGCATGCCGATCGGCGCCAGATCGACCCCGGCGTTTCCTCGTTCGATCCGGAACGCGTGGACCGATCCGGGTGAACCGTCGCCGGCCATCCCCGTCTCACCGACCGCATAGAGATTCGCGCTGCCGCGCACCGCGAGGTACGACGGATTGGGTACGCCGGACCACTCCCCCAGGCGCTCCAACGTACCGTCCGGCCGCAGCACGAAGGCATGGATCCCCGCAGCCGCCACGGAGGCGTAGCTGCCGGCGAACAGCACGAACCCATCTGTCACCGGGGCCCCGGGCTGCGCGCGCGACGGGACCGTCATGTCCGGGCGTCGCGTGCGATCGAGACCGCCTCTGCGGCCAGCCGTTCGATGGCGGCGAAGTCTCCCGCAGCCATGAGTGCCCGCGGAGCCAGCCAGCTGCCACCGCATGCGGCCACCATGGGCAAACGCAGGTATCCGGCGACGTTGGCCGCGTCGATTCCGCCGGTGGCCATGAACTTCATGGTGGGAAACACGCTGTGCAGGGCCTGCAGCGCCGCAGGTCCTCCGGCCAGCTCGGCGGGGAAGAACTTGACCAGACCCAGCTTGCGGTTGCTGGCGCGGATCACCTCGGTCGCCGTCGTGACCCCCGGCACGACGGGTACGCCACGGCGCAGGCACCAGTCGACGACCGCGTCGTCGAACCCGGGGGAGACGACGAACCTGCTTCCGGCGGCGACTGCTGCCTCGGCTTGATCCACCGAGAGCACCGTCCCGGCCCCCACGAGCATGGTCGGGAAGCGTTCGACCAAGCGGGCTATGGCCGCGGTTGCCGCCGAGGTCCGGAACGTCACCTCGGCACAGGGCAACCCGCCGGCCACGAGGGCTGCCCCCAGCGGTTCGGCATGGCCGACGTCGTCGATGACGACCACGGGAACCACCCCGAGCGCGGCGAGGGCGGCGAGAACGTCGCTCACGGCGTCCACAGAGTGCCGTCGGGCCACCGTGCCTGGGTCCACTCGATGGGGGCCACCTCCACCGGGAACTGCGCCGCCACGGCCTCGTCGATCTCGATGCCGAGACCGGGACGATCGTTCGCCCACAGATATCCATCGCGCAGTTCCGGCAATCCGGGGAACACCTCCCGCAGCCGATCGCTGAATCCGATGACCTCCTGAATCCCGAAGTTGTGACAGGCCAGGTCGAGGTGGAGGTTGGCAGCATGACCGACCGGGGAGACATCCCCCGGTCCGTGCCACGCCGTCCGCACCCCGAACGCTTCGCACAGCGCCGCGATCTTGCGCGCCGGGGTGAGGCCGCCCACCTGGGACAGGTGGATCCGAATGAAATCGACGAGATGCTCCACGACGAGGGGCCGCCACTCCAGCGGATGGTTGTGGAGTTCCCCCATGGCGATCGGCGTGGCGCTCTGCTCACGGAGCCGCCGGAACCATCCGATCTGATCCGGCGGGAACGGGTCCTCGAGAAAGAAGAGCCGGTGTCGCTCCAGGTCCTTCGCCAGACGGATGGCGTCGATCGGAGCCAGCCGCTCGTGGACGTCGTGCAGCAAGAAGAGGTCGTCCCCGACCCCCTCGCGCACCACGTCGAACAAATCGACAACCGACCGGGCGTACCGATGCGGGTCGTAGTAGGCCCCGGGGAATGTACCCGTTCCCTCCATACCGGGAGATCCGCCCGCCGGATCGGCCTCCCCGACCGCGCGGCGGCCCCCATATCCCCCCAGCTGACATCGCACGGCGAGATAGCCGTCCTCCCGGTAGGCGATGACCTTCTCCAGAACCTCAGCGGGGTTCGTGCCGTCGGCATGGCGATAGACCATGGCCGCGTGCCGGCTCTTGCCCCCAAACAGGTCGTAGACCGGCATGCCGGCGACCTTGCCCTTGATGTCCCACAGCGCCATGTCGACGCCGCTGATCGCGTTGTTGAGGACGGGACCGTTGCGCCAGTAGCTGTTGACATACATCAGCTGCCACAGGTCCTCGATGTTCGCCGGATCCCGTCCCATGAGGAGTGGCGCCAGGTACTCGTCGACGGCGGCAGCGACCAGCGTCGGTCGCTGCGTGAAGGTGGCGCACCCCAGACCGCTCAAGCCGGGCTCGTCGGTTTCGACCCGAACGACGACGAGGGCGATCCCGTCGGGAGCGGTGAGGATCGAGCGCACTCCGGTGATCGTTGTCATGGTCCTCCTCCAACGGCGGCGGGGTGCTCCCCGCCGCAAGCCGACAGCGACAGCTCACATCGCATGGTGCTCCCATCCCAGCAGGGTCGCCGCCTTGGAACAGTCGAAGAAGCCGCGATTTCCGTCGAGGTCCCCGCGAACGGGCACATCGGGGTAGTAGCGCTCCTTCAGCTCGAGCGACGGAACCTCCATCATCGTCTGCGGCGCCACGATGTAGAACACCTCGTGCCCGACGATTCCGGCCGTCACGGCGCGCAGACACGCGTCCGCCGTCGCATCCAGCCCGACATAGCCCCACAACTGCTTCTGGACCACATCCGGATAGGCGAGCCATCGAGCGGTATCGCCGAATTCCCTCACGACACCGTGGAATCTCAGGCTGGCGATGCCGACGGCCTCGTAGCGGCGCGCCAGGGCATCCGCCTGCTGTTCGCAGATCCACTTCGACAGGCTGTACGGATCCTCCGCATACGACGGATGGACCTCGTCGAGGGGGAAGTAGTCGTAGCGGGGAGGCCACGAGCTGAAGCGGCCGCCGATGGCGTTCACGCTCGACGCCTGACAAATGCGCGGGACACCGGCATCCACCGCCGCTCGCAGTGCGTTGTAGCTCGACACCACGTTGTTGGCGTGCACGACGTGATCGGGGTGCCGTCCCGGGCCGGGGATGGCGGCGAGATGGATCAACGCGTCGCATCCGGAAAGCGCAGCCACCAGCGCGTCGTAGTCACTGAGTTCCAGCGCTACGGAGCCGGAGGCCGGATCGGACTGCCAGGCGCGATCGATGGCGACGGTGTCGTGACCGGCACCGGCGGCGAGCGCGAGGACGGCGCTTCCGATTCGACCTTTGGCTCCGGTGACGGCGATCCTCATCGGCCTCGATTCTCGGCGATGCGTGGCTGGCGGGGCGGCGGACACGCCGATCCCACCTGGTCGCGGCGACCCTACCGCCCGCTCGAGGGGCGAACCAGTTCACGGAGCGTCAGAATGCAGCGCAATGACGAATCGCCAGGCAACAACCGAGCCGGCGCCCGACCCGGTCGACGCCGTGACGATCGGCGAGACCATGGCCGGCCTCGTCTCCCGCAACGACCGCGGACGCTTCGTGGCGGTGACGGCCGGAGCCGAATCGAATGTCGCAACGGGCATGGCCCGACTGGGATGCCGCACCCGCTGGGTGTCTCGTTTGGGCCGCGATCCACTGGGTCGGTGGATCGCCGAAACGGTCTCCGGATCCGGCGTCGAGGTCGCGATCGAGTGGGACGACGATCGGCCCACCGGCATCCTGACAAAGCATGTGGCGGATTCGAGGTCGCTCGTGCAGTACTACCGGAGCGGGAGTGCAGCGAGTGCCCTGTCGGTCGCCGACATGGGGCGAATGGGTCGGTCGCGCGTGGTTCATCTGACCGGCATCACCCCTGCCCTCTCGGGTTCAGCCGCGCAGCTGGTGCGGACGGTCATCGAGGATCGCGCGGGCGGAGGGGGGCGCGTGTCGTTCGACGTGAACTACCGACCGGCACTGTGGCCCGAACCGGCAGCTGCGGCTTCTGCGCTACTTCCTTTGGCACAGAGGGCAGACGTGATCTTCATCGGCGACGACGAGGCCGCAGCGCTCTTCGGGACCGCCGATCCCGATGCGCTCGCTGCCCTGATACTGCGGCGCGGGAGCCAGGAACTCGTCGTAAAGCAGGGCGGCGCCGGCGCAACAGGGGTCACGGCGAACGCCACCGTGTCCGTTCCCGGCTTGCCCGCCGACGTGGTCGACCCGACGGGGGCGGGAGATGGATTTGCCGCGGGCTACCTCGCCGCCTCGCTATGGGACTGGCCGCTGCCGGCGCGTCTCCGGCTGGGTCACGTGTTGGGATCCCGCGTGGTCACCGTCATCGAGGACACGGTTCCTCCGTTCACCGAAGCCGAACTCGGAGCCCTGTCGCCGGAAACCCTGGCGCAACGCTGGACGTAGGCGCTCATAGCCAATGGGTTCGGCTATCAGCGCCTACTCCTTCATTCCAAAGCCGGGCGGCTTCGCCATCTTGCCCCGGCCTTGCCGGGGCTCCACCGGCAACGTACTCCGCAGCGATCCGAATCCGAGGCGACTGCGAAACTCCGGTGTGTCGGAATCAGCCGAGGTGTTCCCGGCCCCGTCCACGCACGACGCGTCGAGTCGGAAGTCGGGTGCCTTGATCAGCGTCCAGTTTCTCAGGTTCAGGACCAGCTGGCGCCCGGGGAGGCGCAGCAGATACAGAACCTGGCCGTGGACCACGGGAACCCCATTGAGGGTGGCATCGACGACCACGTTGGGATCGTCGTCCTCACACGTCAGGTGGACCCGCCACAGGCCGGTGAAGGTACCGACCCGGACCCCAACGAGCCGGGCGTCGAGCTCAGGCGGTGCCGTGTCGATCCACTCGTAGGCTCCTGCGTCGCAGCCCGCGATCTGGGGCCGCTCAACACCACGCTGGTCGGTGGCCGGGCAGGCTGCCGCGTCGCCGGCGTCGATCGCGGGACTGCCCGACACCAGGGCGTGGGTCGGCGTCGGACCGCCGTTGTCGGCCAGAGGCTGCAGGCCGGCGTCGGTCACGATCTGATCGCCGCCCACCGCAAAGCAGGTCTCGTCCTGGAACACGTTCGAGCCGAGCGAGTTGATCGCGACCGGACCCGGCCCGAAGGGGGCCAGGAAGCAGCCCTCGGTGACGTTGCCGGCGACGATGGTGTTGGTGACGTTCAACGTGGCCGACCCGGGACCAAAGGTGCCGACGAACACCGCCGCCGGCGCCCACTCCGGCGAGATGTTGTCCGCGATCGTCACGTTGGTGAGATCGATCACACCGTCGGTCATGAACAGCGCGCCGCCATACCAGCCGGTCGACTGATTGCCGCTGATCGTGCTGTTGACGATCGTGGCGTTGCCGAGCGAGCGGATACCGCCGCCGACGTCGTTCGAGACATTGCCGTTGATCGTCGTGCGTTCGACGACGGTCGTGCTGCCGAAGAACCCGTAGATCCCGCCGCCGGACCAGGCCGCCGTGTTGCCCGTGACCGAGCTGTCGACGAGGTGCAGGCTGGCGCCGCCACCGGTGTAGATACCGCCGCCTCCCTGCCAGAAGTCCCCGGCGTCGGTGCCCATCACGCACCCGGTCACGGTGACGTGGTCCAGGGTGAGGTCGCCGTTGTTGAGCACACATCCGGCGAGCTGCCAGCCGAACCCACCGCTGAGGGTGAGGTGGCGCAGCGTGACGGGTCCCCCCGGATCGACGATGAGCACCCGATCGCCGCCGCCCCCGTCCACGGCCAGACCAGGAGCATCGGATCCGTCGACGGTGACCGGCCGTCCGGCCACGAGCGGGCCGCGCAGGGTGATCGTGCCGCCGGCCAGTGACGGATCGAAGGTGATCGTCCCGCCGTCGGCGATCTTCTTCAGCGCGGAGCGCAGTGAACCGGCACCGCTGTTGTTGAGGTTCGTCACGACGATTTCGGTCGGGGGCGGGAGCGGCACCAGGCGGACCTGATCGACATGGACCGGGCCTGCGTTCAGCGTGCTCTCCGCAAACTCGAAGCCGTACCCCCAGACGTCGGTGAGGCCGAGCCCGTCGTC
>JBFIQU010000011.1:0-18215 GCA_041609395.1 Acidimicrobiia bacterium
GGCGACGTGTAGAGAGCGGCCACCCGGCCGTCGAGGTGGCCGGCCAGTTGCTTCGCCTGGCGGATCCCCTCCTCGGTGAGCACGCCCGGAGTCTGACCCTGCCATTGCCCTGCGCGATTGGCCTCGGTCTCACCGTGGCGAGTCAGCACAACCGGAACCCCGGCGACGGCAAAGCCGAGATGATCTCCGTCGAGGTGTGCCGCATCGTTGAACACCTGAACCTCGCGCTGGCCCGAAGGGTGGAACCGGATCGTCGTGAGCGACGCGTTGACCACGCGAGCGAGGGGCCAGGGGCGTCGCCGGGATCGGAGCCCGAGCACCCCCGCCACGATGGCCTGCACGACCCCGCCGTGGGTGACCACCAGAGCGTGCCCGCCTTCTTGCATCGTTGCAACGAGCGAATCGAGCGCACCGTCGACTCTGGCTGCGAACTCCGGAAACGACTCGCCGGTCCTGCCGATCTTGACCTGGTGACCCGACTGCAGGGCTGCGATGTCCTCGGGGAACTGCTCGGCCACCTCGCTACGGGTCAGACCTTCCCAGGCTCCGAGATGCATCTCGCGCCACGACGGATCGGGGCGATAGCCGCCGATCGCTGCGGCCGTTCCGGCAGCGCGAGCGAGATCGGAGGCGATCACGACATCGAACGATCGCAACCTGAGGCGGTCGGCGAGCCGGGCCGCCTGCTCTCGACCGCGCGCGGTCAACGCACCATCGCCGTGGCCTTGCCAGACATGGTCGCGGTTGGCGTCGGTTTCGCCGTGACGAACGAAGGTGACGTCGAATGCCATGGATCGGCCACGTAGGGTAGACCCCGTGGACGGCTTCAACGCACCCGGGTCGGCAGGCGAAACCGTGGTCTTCGTTGCGATCCTGGCGGTCATCATCGGCCTCTACGTCCTGATGCGCCGCACCTACCGCCGCTGGCAGGACCAGTACTGGGAACGCCACCACGCCAACGACCCGGTACCGGAGGAGGAAGTGGTGGCGGTGCCGATTGCCGAGTGGAGCCTGGGCGACCCGGTGTGGGTCGTCGACGGCCCCTACGCCAAACTCAAGGGCAAGGTCGCGGAGGTAAGAGGAAGCCGCAACCTGCTCATCGTGGAGGTCGACGTCTACGGCCGCAGCACTCCGGTCGAACTCTCCCCGGAACAGGTGCTGAGGGCGAGAAGCTAGAAGCTAGAAGCTCGTAGCTGATAGCCGTTCGGCACCGTTCGCCTCCCGTTTCACCGACGCGAGTCGCCAACGAGGCGTCGCACATGTCCGGGTCAGGAACACGCGGTGCGTGGTCGGCTCCAGGCGGCCGCCTCGCGGCCGTCACGACCATGCGTAACCCGATCGCCGCAGCAGCATGCTGGGCCGCCCCGTCGCACCGCCACCGCCATCGACGGGGAGCCGGGATGCAACGTGTCAGAACGCGCTGGCGAAGATCAAGGACACGATCGTCATCACCTTGATGACGATGTTCATCGAGGGTCCCGCCGTGTCTTTGAACGGGTCGCCGATGGTGTCGCCGACGACCGCCGCCTTGTGCGCCTCCGAGCCTTTGCCGCCGAAGGCACCGGCCTCGATGAACTTCTTGGCGTTGTCCCACGCTCCGCCCGCGTTCGCCATGAAGATGGCCAGCAGGAACCCGGTGATCAACGCCCCGGCCAGCAACCCTCCGAGCGCCTCGGTCGAGATGAAGCCGGTCACGAGGGGGAGCGCGATGGCGAGGGCTCCCGGCACCAGCATCTCCCGGAGGGCTGCTGCGGTCGAGATGTCGACGCACCGGGCGTATTCGGGTTTTGCGGATTCGACGCCCTCGCGCAGGCCCGGGATCTCGCGGAACTGGCGCCGGACCTCCTCGATCATCTCGTTGGCAGCCCGCCCGACTGCGTTGATCGTGAGTGCGGCGAACAGGAACGGGAACATGCCGCCGATGAACAGGCCGACGGTGGTCTCGATCTGGATGATGTCGATCGCCTCGAGACCCACCGCTTCCTTGAATGTGAAGAAGAGAGCCAGCGCAGTGACGGCGGCCGAGCCGATCGCGAAGCCCTTGGCAACGGCTGCCGTGGTGTTGCCGAGCGAGTCGAGTGCATCGGTTGCTTCCCGGACCTCCGGTGGCAGGTGGGCCATCTCGGCGATCCCTCCGGCGTTGTCGGCGATCGGGCCGTAGGCATCCACCGAAACGGTGATCCCGAGGGTGGACAGAACTCCGATCGCGGCAACGGCGATGCCGTAGATCCCCCCACCTTCGAAGGCCAGATCACCGGCCCAGTAGGCGGCTCCCATCCCGGCGGCAACGACGATGACCGAAAACGCCGCCGACCGCATGCCCTCGGCGATCCCGGAGAGCACGACCGTGGCGGGACCGGTCTGCGCCTGCCGCGCCACCTCCTTGACAATTCGGAAGTGGTCACTGGTGAACCACTCGGAAATCTGGCCGATGAGCAGACCGACACCGAGACCGATGACGACGGCGAGGAACAGGCCCCACAGGTTGTCGACGCCGGGCACATCGTCGAAGAGCAGGAAGGTGAAGAGCGCGGTGCCCCCGACGGTCAATATCGCCGAGGCGTACGTTCCGAGGTGCAATGCAGCCGCCAGATTGGATCCGCGAGGGCGAACCAGGAAGGACCCGATGATCGATGCCCCCATGCCGAGCGTTGCGATGAGTAGCGGATATACGACCGCCTGCTCGATGAATCCCGCCTCCCGGAACACGATGGCGGCATAGGCAATCGGGGCGATGATCGAGCCCACATAGGATTCGAAGAGGTCGGCCCCCATTCCGGCGACGTCGCCGACGTTGTCACCGACATTGTCGGCGATCACCGCCGGATTTCTCGGATCGTCTTCGGGGATCCCGGCTTCGACCTTGCCGACGAGATCCGCGCCGACGTCGGCGGCCTTGGTGTAGATACCCCCACCGACACGGGCGAACAAGGCAATCGACGAGCCGCCGAGAGCGATGGCGGTGATCACATCGAAGGGCTGGTCGACCTCCAACCACTCGACGAACACGAGATACCCGAGCGCAACACCCAGCAACCCGAACCCGGCGACGGAGAAGCCCATCACCGCGCCACCCCGAAACGCCAGCGGCAGTGCTTTGCCTACGCCGCCGGTCCGTGCCGCTTCCGCGGTACGCGCATTGGCCGCCGTTGCGATCCGCATGCCGACGAACCCGGCTGCGCCCGACAGGACCGCACCGACCAAGTAGGCGATGGCTCCCCAGGGCCGGCCCCAATCCTCCAGCAGCACGAAGATCAGCACGAACATGATCACCACGAAGACCGCGACCGCCGTGTACTGGCGACGCAGAAACGCCATGGAGCCGAGCCGGATGGCGCCCATCAGCTCGACCATCCGGGCGTTGCCCGGGGGAGCAGCCAGCACCTGGCGCGCGAAGACGGCGGCAAGGACGAGACCGGCGGCACCGGCCGCGACCGCGAGATACGTCCAAATCAGGGGATCCACGGATGACTCCTGCGGGTCGACGGAAGCGGGCGGGAGTATAGGCAATGCCGCAACGGGGATCCCAGGCCGCCTGCGGGGGGATCGAGCGGATCCGTCGGGCTATCGGCGCCAGAGCTCTCGTGTGAACAGCAACACGATCGGGAAGATCTCGAGGCGCCCCACGATCATGAGGAATCCGAGCAGCCACTTGCCGGGGGCGGCAACCTCGAGGTAGTTCGAAGTCGGCCCCACCTCGGCCAGTCCGGGACCGATGTTTCCCAACGCGGAGGCGACGGCCGACGCCGACGTCGTCAGGTCGAGATCGGGCCCGATCCCCGACGCAATCATGCCGAAGACGAGGGTTCCCGTCATGAATATGAACATGTACAGCAAGAAGAACGCCTGGATCGACTCGACGACCGAGTCGGCGACGGCGGTCCTGCCCAGGCGCGCAACGAAGACTCCCCGCGGATGAATGAGCCGCCGCAGATCGGCGCGCGACGCTGTCGTGAGCACCCCCAGCCGGAAGACCTTGACCCCGCCGGCCGTGGATCCGGCCATACCGCCGGCAAACATCAGCCCGACGATCAAGATCTGCAGTGCACCGGGCCACAGTCCGAAATCGGCTGTGCCGTATCCCGTCGTCGTGGCGATGGAGACGACGGTGAACAACGCATCCCTGATGGTGGCGGCAATGGCACCGCCCCAGGTGCCGATGACGACGACGACCGCCGCCGCCGCGATGATCTTGGCATACAGGCGGAACTCGGCGTGAGCGATGTATGCGGCGGGCCGGCGCAACGCCCGGAAGTGGAGCGCGAACGACGTCCCGGCGATGAACATGAACACGATCACCACCCATTGCGAGTACGCCCCGAATCCCTCGAGTGACTGTGCGCTCGTCGAGAAGCCTCCGGTCGACATCGTCGTCAGGCTGTGATTGATCGCCTCGAAGAGCGACATGTCCCCCAGCCACAACAGCAGGGTCTCGATGCCGGTGAAGACGATGTAGAGAAGCCACAGCCGCTTCGCCGTCTCCCGGAAGCGGGGCGTGAGCCGGTCCGGATGCGGTCCCGGCGACTCGGCCCTGGCGAGCTCGACGCTACCGACGCCGAGGAGCGGCAAGATGGCGATCGACAGCACGATGATCCCCATGCCGCCCAGCCACTGGGTCAACGAGCGCCAGAACAGGATGCCGTGGCCCAATTCGCCGGGATCGGGGACGACCGAGGACCCGGTGGTCGTGAAGCCGGCCGCGGTTTCGAAGAAGGCGTCGGTGGGTCCGCCGAACGTCCCTGTGAACAGGTACGGCAACATCCCGAAGATCGCCAGCGCGCACCACGACAGGCCGACGATGGCGAACCCTTCCTTGGTGGTGAGTTCGCCGGATCTGCCGACCCACCGCATGGCCGCGGCGCCGATCGCCGTCGTGACCAGGGCGGCGACCAAGATGGCGAAGGCATCACCCCATTCCTGGTAGATGAGGGCCACGACCATCGGAGCCAACATCGCCAGCCCGACGGCGCCGACGACGGCGCCTATCACATAGGCGAGATGACGGCGACGCATGTCACGCGAAGATCTTCTCGATGGCTGGAATGGCGTCGGGCTTGGCGAAGGCGATGAGCCGATCGCCCGGCTGGATCTTGGTCGACCCGTGGGGTACGAACGCGTCGTCGCCTCGCAGGATCCCTCCGATGATCACCGACTTCGGCAGCGAGATGTCGATGAGGGTCTTGCCGACCGCCTCGCTCCGGTGTTCGACCTGGAGTTCGATGGCCTCGGCGTCGGTGTCCTGGAAGGTGACGACCGAGTGGATCTGGCCGCGGCGCACGAAGCGCAGAATGGCGTTGGCCGCCGCCAGCCGGGTGGACACCCCGGCATCGATTCCGATGCCGGGAAGCAAGCCCACGTACTCGAACCGGTGGAAGCGGGCAACGGTGCGTCGGGCCCCTTTGGCCTTGGCAACGAGCGACGACAGGATGTTGACCTCGTCCCAGCCCGTGAGGGCCAGTACCAGGTCGACGCTCGACACTCCCTCGCCCTCGAGAACCCTGGGATCGGTCGGGTCGCCCTGGACGACGACGATGCGATCACTCTTGAGCGACAGCTCCCGGCACCTCTCGGCTTCCTCGTCGACCAACACGGTCTGCATGCCGTTGCGGGCGAACAACTCGGCGGTGATCTGAGCGAGGCGAGTCGCTCCGATGATCATGACTTTCTCCGCCCGCTTGTCGCGCAGACCGAGCATCTTCAGCGCCTGATCGGTGCGCTCGGTCTTCGCCATGAGCAACAGGTGATCGCCCTCCTGAACGGTGGTGTCGCCGCGGGCGATGATGGTCTCGCCGTCGCGAACAAGCCCGGTCACCAGCCAATCCCAGCCCTCGACCCGCTCCCGCAGTTCGGCAAGGTGGATTCCGGCCACCTCGGAGTCGCCCTGGACGTATCCGCCGATGAGAACGAGCCGGCCGTCGGCGAAGTTGATCACCTCGGATACGCCGCCCTTGCGGGCGAGCAGCAGGAGCTCGCGGGCGAGCTCGGCAACGGGATCGATCATGTAGTCGACACCGAGCACGGCCAGTTCGTCCTGCAGCGCCAGGTCCTCGACCCGGGCGATCTTGCGGGGGACCCCCATGCGCGCCGCGGCGTGACAGGCGAGGATGTTCACAGCGTCGGAATTGGTGACGGCGATCAAGAGCTCGGCGTCCTTGATCCCGGCCTCCTCGAGCGAAGCCGGCGAGGCGCCGTTGCCGGTCACCACGAGGCAGTCGACGGCGTCCTGGACCTCTTCGGCCTTGACAGGATCCGCCTCTACGACGACGACGTCCTGGCCCTCAACCGCAAGGCGCTGGGCCAGGTAGCTTCCCACCGCGCCGGCGCCGACGATGACGATTCGCATTGGTATCCCGTCGAGATTTGGCGCTCATAGGCTACTGCTGCGGCTGCCGTTCCGACGATTTCGCGCAGTGATCGGCGCAGTCCCCGCAGGTCGGTATAGTCGCCGCAATGGGCGTCCGCCGCCTCCTCGTCTGGGCCTCGACCGTTGTCCTCATCGCCGCCGCGTGCGGCGGCAACAGTGACGGCGGCCAGACCACCACGACCACGACACCCACCTCGACGACCGCACCGTCGACAACGGCCCCGCCGAGTTCGACGACCGCAACGACCCGGCCGACCACCACCACCGGTCCGCCGCCGGAGGTTGCGATCGATCTCGGCGATGCTCCCGACGGCCTCGCAGACGCCATCGACGCCTTCTACACCTGGGCGGGCAACACGTCTTATCCGCCTCCGGACCTCCCGCCGGGCCTTACCGAGGTCGTGACCGGCGCAGATCCGTTCGCCACCCTCCAATTGGAAGGACGCGCCACCGTTGCCGACCTCGCCGAGCTGGGGACGATCGCCGTAGCGACCTTCGAAAACGACATCGTGCTGGCCGTTGCCGACCCGGGGCAGCCGTGGCGGATCGTCGGCGCCCACCTGGCTCGATTCGGACTGCCGCCCTGGTACGGCGAGTCGCCCCGAATGGTTCTCGTGCTTGGATCCGATGCCCGGCCCGGCCAGAACCAGCAGCGATACCGTGCGGACTCCATCCACATCGTCACCGCGGTCCCCGGAGCCGGTGCCGGCACGATCCTCGGCTTTCCGCGCGACACCCAGGTGCAGGGCCCCGACGGGCCGGACAAGTTCACCCACATCATGGCCGGACGCGGTCCCCAGGCCATGATGGATGTCGCGCTGGAACTCACCGGGCTGCCAATCGAGGGCTATTTCGTGACAGGCTTCAAGAACTTCACAGAACTCGTCGACGCGTTCGGCCGTTTCACGGTCGATCTCCCGGAACGCGTTCCGAGCTGGGAAGGGTGGCCGTCGTGGCCGGCAGGAGAAAGCACCGTCACGAGCGGCGACGCCGCCCTGAAGCTGGCGCGGGTGCGCAAGACGCTGCCGCGGGGGGACTTCGACCGCTCCCGCAATCAGGGAGTGATCATGCTCGGCGCGCTCATCGCGGTCCAGGACCGGGGTATACGGGCACTCCCGGGCCTGCTCGCCCTACTGGTCCAATACGTGTGGACCGACCTCGACGCCGAGGCTCTGCTCACGCTCGGCGCCTCGGCCTACACCCTGGACTTCGACAAGGTGGAGAACCTCGTTCTTCCCGGAACCGGCGGCACCAACTCGAACGGGGCGTACGTCGTGTTCCTCGACGACTCCGTGGAGGAGACCTATCGAGATCTCGAGGACGGGGTCCTGGACGAATAGCGGTCCGTGGCTGATAGCCGACGGCTCGGCGTTACCAGCTCATAGCATCGGTCCGTGACCGACCCATCACCCGTCGACTCGGTGCTCGCCTTCTGGCATGGGGAAGAAGAACGCGCCGCGATGCTCGCCCACGTGCGCACCCTCGACGCCACCCGGGCCCGCTTCGGTGACCTCGAGCGCCCGCTTCCGGACCGGATCACAGCAGGGCTGTCCGCACGCGGCATCGATCGTCTCTATCTCCACCAGGTGCGCGCCATAGACCGCATCCGCCGCGGCACCTCCACGGTGATCGTCGCCGGCACGGCCTCGGGGAAGTCGCTGTGCTACCAGGTCCCGATCGCGGAGGCAGCCGTAGACGACGGCCGGGCCACGGCCCTGGCGATCTACCCGACGAAAGCCCTCTCGCAGGACCAGATCCCGGGCTTCGGCAAACTCGGAGCTGCGCTGGTCGCTGCCACCTACGACGGCGACACGCCCCGCGACGACCGCCGCTGGATTCGTGACAACGCCTCGGTCGTCCTCACCAACCCCGACATGCTCCATGTCGGCATCTTGCCGAATCACTCTCGCTGGTCCTCGTTCCTCAGCCGGCTCCGGTACGTCGTCGTCGACGAGCTGCACGTCCTCCGCGGCGTCTTCGGCAGCCACACCGCTCACGTTCTCCGCAGGCTGCGCCGCTTGGCAGCCCACTACGGAGCCGATCCGACCTTCGTGTTCACGTCGGCGACGATCGGGAATCCGGGCGACCTGGCTCGCGAGCTCGCCGGCATCCCGGTCGAGGTCGTCGACGAGGACATGTCACCGTCGGGCGAGAAGGTGTGGGTCATATGGAATCCACCCGACCCGGAAGGAGGCGACGAAGGCGACGAGCTGGCACGGGCTTCGAGCCTCGCCGAGGCGACCGACGTGGTCGTCGACCTCATCCGCCACGACGTCCCCACCATCGCCTTCGCCCGCAGCCGCCGTGCCACCGAGCTCATGTACCGCTGGGCGCGGGACCGCCTCGACGACGACCGTCGCAGCCGGATCGCTCCCTATCGGGGCGGCTACCTTCCCGGCGACCGGCGCGCCATCGAACGGCGCCTGTTCGACGGAGAGCTCCTCGGCGTCGTCGCCACCAACGCCCTCGAACTGGGTATCGACGTCGGGGGCCTCGACGCCGCGGTCATCACCACCTTCCCCGGCACCCTGGCGTCGCTCCGCCAACAAGCCGGACGAGCCGGCCGGGGCCGGGCCCGCGCCGTCGTGATCCTGGTGGCAGGACGCGACGCCCTCGACCAGTACTACGTCGCCCATCCCGACCTGCTGTTTTCCCGTCCGTCCGAGGCGGCCGTGGTCAATCCGCAGAATCCGGAGATCCTGACCGCTCAGCTCGGCTGTGCCGCGTACGAGCTGCCGCTCGTACCCGACGATCGCACCTTCTTCGGCGAGGAGATCGAGGAAGCGGCCCCGGGAATGGTGCAGTCGGGCGCACTCCGCCTCCGGGACGGCAGGCTGTTCTGGTCCAAGCGCCGTCCTCCGGCGCCGGACATCAACATCCGGACGTCGGGCGGACCGACCTACACGATCTACGACAGGGCGGAACGGGAACAGCTCGGAACGATCGAAGAGCATCGGGCCTACTCCCAGGCCCACCCCGGGGCCGTCTATCTGCACCAGGGATCGACCTTCCTCGTCGAAGACCTCGATCGCGCTCGTCACGAGATCAGAGTCGTCTCGGGTTCGGTCGACTACTACACCCAGCCGAAAGAGGAGAAGCACCTCGACGTCCTGGCCGTGGACGGGCGCCGTCGGGTGGGACGGTTCGAGGCACGTCTCGGTCGCGTCGAGGTCGAAACCCACGTGGTGGCCTTCCGGCGAAAGTCGATCCGCGGTGGCGCCATCATCGACACGGAACCGCTCGACCTCCCGCCCCTCACGTTCCGCACCCAGGCCTTCTGGTTCGTCATCCCCGACGCCCTGTATGCGGAGGCCGACGTCGCGTGGGCGGACGTGCCCGGCACACTCCATGCGATCGAGCACACGGCGATCGCGATGATGCCCTTGTTCACGATCTGCGACCGCTGGGATGTCGGGGGTCTGTCGACCCCGGCTCACCCGCAGGAATCCGGTGGGGTGTTCTTCATCTACGACGGCTATCCCGGCGGAGCGGGCATCTCTCCGATCGCGTTCCAATCTGCCGAGCGACACCTCCGCGCCACGCTCGACGCGCTGCGCCGGTGTCCGTGCACCGACGGCTGTCCTGCCTGCGTTCAGTCGCCCAAGTGCGGCAACTTCAACGAGCCGCTCGACAAACACGGTGCGGCTCGCCTACTGGAGGTCGGCCTCGGCTGACGCCCGGCCTGCCGGTGCCGGCGGCGGATCGGCAACGAGCGACGTCGGGTCGAACTCGGCCCGGCCCACGGCGCGGACCCGGACCGATCCGAGCACGAGCACGGGCTGCGAGACCTCGACCATGACCTCGACCGCACGCGGCGACAGTGACCTGTCGACCGGGCACCGGCACGACACGAGACGCGCTCCGTTGAACGCCGCAAACCGCGCCGCTTCCTGCGCCGGTGTTCCCATTGCTCCGAACGGCCGGAAGGTCACGGGAGCGGCGGCCAGCGCGGCAGCGTCGGCAGCCGCGCCGACCCGGGCCCGCATCACGAGCACCTGCCCGACGCCGACGAGTGCGGTTCCCAGCAGCAGCCCGACAACGACGACGGCGAGCAGGAGCACCGCCGCGGCACCGCGATCGGAGGTCACCGTTCCACCCGCATGCCGGCGGATGCGCGCAGGTCGATCGATACTCCCCCGAAGACCGGTACGCCGACCCGGACCGGCAGCGTCGCGCTGACCTGGGCCACGGCACCAACCCGGTGCGGGCGTCGCACCGAGACCCTTGCCTCCGACCCGCGGGGACCGAGAGCGGCCCGCACCACAGCAACGGCGCGGGCCGGTTCCGGATTCGTGGCCGCCTCGCGAGCGCCCTCCCGCACCGCTGCCGTCAGCTGCAGCTGGGTGCGTGCCACGACGACGCCCTCGACGACGGCCAGCAAGGTGACCAGGACGAGCGGCAGCACGAGCGCGAATTCCACGGCCGCACTTCCCCGGTCGTTCAACCGCCGACAAACCCGGACAACCGGCCGACGACCGCATCGAAGAAGCCGGTGAGGACGTCGCTCCCCGACGCCCAGCCCACCAACGCCAGCCCGACGGTGGCGGCGGCGATTATCACGAGGGCGTATTCGGCCGTCGCCTGCCCGGACTCGGCTGCCACGAGGTTCTTCATCTCGTTCCACATCGAGGAATCCTTTCCTGCGCCCGGCGGCCGGCCGGGGACCGGGGGGAAATGAGATCACGAACGAAGTCGCGCCACCGCTTCGATGAGCGTCGGACCGACCGTGAGCACGACGAACCCGGGCAGCGTCAGCAGGGTCAGCGGGAGGAGGAGGCGGACCGGCAACGTCCTCACCCGCTCCAGGCGCCGGGAATGGTCTGCCTTTCGTTGCTCTCTGCTCCAGCTCTCGACGGCGTGCACGAGTGGTGCTCCGGTGACCACGGCACGGTGAGCGACCCGAAACAGCCCTCCCGACGCCGTGCCTGCGGCAGCCAGCGCCGTCCCGAGACCATGGCGCCGCGCCCGGCGCAAGACCAGGGTGATCTCGGCCGCGTCCTCGGCGCCGAGATGGTCCGCTGCCGCCTCGATCGCCGCTGCGAACGGAAGCCCGGCGGCCAGCGCCAGTGCCACCAGTTCGCCGGCACGCTCGGGACTCCGGCGCGGCCTCGTAGGCCGCGCCGGAAGGCGGGGCCGCTGAAGCAGCATGACGGCGAGGCCGGCGGCCAGGAGCAGGCTCACCTGAGAACCGTTCTCGTGACCACTGCCGCGGCCACCGCCCCTGCCAGCAGCAAACCACCACCGACGGCAAGGATTCCGGCACCGGCTGCTCCCGCCTCCAGCAATCCGGACAGACGGCCACTGGTTGCCAGCAGGGCGACCACCCCGACCGGTGCCAGGCTCACGACGAGGGCCGACAGGCGGGCCTGCGCCGTGGCCGCACGTCGCTCCCGTTCGGTGTCGGCCACGTCCTCGGCGCGGTCGGCCAGGCGCCGGAACAACCCGGCGACCGGGCCTCCAACCTCTGATGCCATCTGGTATGCGGCGCCGACGAGGACCCCATTCACGGGAAACGCACTGCGCAGTTCTGCGGCAACCTCCGGCGCGGGGCGACCCGCAATCGCCAACCTGGCGGCCAGCGGCACATCACCCACCGCGTCGGCCTCGACCACCGCACTGCGAAGCGAAGCACCCCGTTCCAACTCGGCAGCCATTGCTCGCAGCACCGCGGCCTCCCTGGCGGCAGGCTCCGGGTTCCGCCGCCGGCCCCACCGATGCCGCCATAGTCCCCAACCGGCGGCTCCGAGGAGAAACAGTCCGGGATGTACGAAGGCCGCCGCAACGACGGCGACCAGCGCCGGCGGCACCCCTGCAGTGACCATGGCGGCGACGACCAGCCATCCGATCACCGATAGACCTCCGCCATGACTCCGTCTCGCAGCTCGGCGATGCTGCGCACCCGCCTGCCCCCGGGCTCGCGGACTACGTGGACCACGACATGGATCGCCCTCCGCACCTGGGCCGCCAGGGCGTCGGCCCCGATCGTGCCACCGGTGTGTGCCAGCATCTCCATGCGGAGCAGGGCGTCTTCGGGTCCATTGGCATGGATGGTCCCCATCGAGCCGTCGTGTCCCGTATTCATTGCCTGCAGCATGTCGAGCGCCTCGGGTCCCCGCACTTCACCGACGACGATCCGGTCCGGGCGGAGCCGCAATGCATGCCGCACGAGAGCACGCAGCTCGATGGCACCCGCTCCCTCGGCGTTCGGGGGCCGGGCCTCGAGGCGCACCACGTGACCCTGGAGCTGGAGCTCCGCGGCCTCCTCGATCGTCACGACTCGCTCCCCGGCGGGAATCGCCGTGGACAGGACGTTGAGCAGCGTTGTCTTCCCGGCTCCGGTGGCTCCGCACACGAGGATGTTGCGCCTGCCGACGACCATCTCTTCCAGCAAGGCGGCGCCGTCGACGGTCACCGCCTCCGCCGCGACCAGTGCGTCGAGGTCGGGTACGGCCGGTGTGAACCTCCGGAGCGCCACAATGGGTCCGGCGACCGCAACCGGCGGGATGGCGGCATGCAACCGGGAGCCGTCGGCAAGTCGTGCGTCGACGGCCGGTGACGCCCGGTCGAGCCGCAGCCCCAACGGGGCGATGACGCGTTCGACGGCCGCCACCACGGCTGCAGCATCGGGAAACGTGATGTCGGTCAGCTGCAGCGATCCGGCGCGTTCCACCCAGATCTCGCCGGGACCGTTCACGAGGACATCGCTGATCGACGGATCGCGCAGCAGGGGTTCCAGTGGGCCGAGTCCGACGAGGGCGTCGACCGCTGCCTCGGCCGTCGACGGAAGGGCCAGCGGTGCCTCGTCGGCCATCACCCGACGGGCCGCACCGCGCAGTTCCGCTCGCCGCAGCGGCACATCGCTGTGCACCAGGCGATCGACGATGCGGCTCACCTCGTCCACGGGAACTCCCACACGCGACGGCACGACCGTATCCACCGATCCGGCGGCGGAATCGTCCCCCTCGCCAGGGCACGCCAGGTGGTCGGACGCGGCGGCGGAAGGATCACTCCGGCATCGGTGACGGGACGGCGCCGGTCCGTCATCTGGATGACGGCCGGGCGGCCCGGCGCAGGAAACAGGTTCCCCGGATACGCAACGTGGACGGGAACGAACCGCGCCTCGACCGAAGGTGCCGCCACCGGGGGAAGGCGCAGCACGACGTTGGGCCACCCGGCGGTGAGCGCCGCCACGACACGCGCGGCATCGTCGTATGACACCCCTCCATTGCGGAGGACGGCGGGCCCGCGTCGCTGCGGTACGAGATCGATCCGTCGCGGCCCGTCGGCAACGAGGTCTGCGAGCGACGCAGGTCCCGGATAGCGGGGGCCGGACGGATCGAGGTCGATCACCAGCGCGGTGCCCATGGCGGCCGCGAAGCCCAGGGGCATGATCGCCCCGGCCAGTCCGTCCTCCGGCGTCAGGACTGCGAGCACCGGCATTGCGCGAACCGTACGGAGCGCGCGGCGGTGGTTCAAGGGGCCTGCATGGGACTCGCCAGTCCCCAGTCTCCAGTCAGCAGCCGCCTGCAGACCAGTTCAGGTTGGGGTGGGGGTTGGCGTTGACCGTTGCAGGCCAAAGACGCGTCTGGCGGCGCATGCCATACAATCACCCGTATGCAAGAAGCCGCGTTCTTCGATCTCGACAAGACGGTCATCGCCAAATCTTCGACGCTGGCCTTCGGCCGGCCCCTCTACAAAGCCGGGATGCTCGGCCGGCGCAGCCTGCTCAAGGCCGGCATCGCCCAGGTGTTCTACATGCTGTTCGGAGCCGACCACGACCAGATGGAGAAGGTGCGGAACGGCATGCTGGAGCTGACCCGGGGATGGCATCGCGCTGAGATCGAGGAGCTCGTCGAGGAGGCCCTCGACGAGGTCGTGGCGCCGCTCGTCTACGCCGAAGCCCTCTTTCTCATCGATGACCACCTCCGTCAAGGCCGCCGGGTCTTCATCATCTCCGCGAGCCCGGAAGAGATCGTTCGGCCGCTCGCGCATTACATCGGCGTCGACGAGGTGATCGCGACCCGCGCCCGGGTCGACGAGTACGGACGGTTCACCGGCGAACTCGAGAGGTACGTGTACGGAGCGGAGAAGGCCAAGATCATCGCCGAGATCGCGGAGCAGGAGGGCATCGACCTCGGCGCTTCGTTCGCCTACTCCGACAGCCAAACCGATCTGCCGCTTCTCGACGAGGTGGGCAACCCGTACGTGGTCAACCCCGACAAGGACCTACGCCGCATTGCCGAGGAACGGCAGTGGCCGGTGCTGGAGTTCCAGCGTCAGGTCAGCCTTCGGACCCGGCTGGCACGGCCCGTCCCCCTGATCTCGGGCGCCACCCTCACCATCGCGCTCGCGGCAGCGGTCGCCTTCATCCTTCTCCGCAAGAAGGACGACTAGTCACCCACCGGCGGAACACCGTCGATCCCGGACTCGAACATCGCGGTGTCGCCGTCCGTGGTCGCCTCGTCACGCTGTGAGATGCCTTCGGCTCGTGCGGCCTCGAGTTTCTCGGTGGTGAGCCGGGGGAATGCATAGAGGAACAGCAGCCCGTACGCCGCGGCCACGATGAAGTACGGCCAGCGCAGCGCCTGCGACCGCCCGACGAACGGCGTCAGGGCGGCGACGATGACGCCGCCGAGCAGCGACCCGATAGGCATCATCCCCCATCCGAAGAACCGGTACACGCTGTTCACCCGGCCCAACAGGTCGTCGGGGATGATGGTTTGCCGCAGCGACACCGTGATGACGTTCCACAGCGTGCCGGTCGCCACGGCAACCGCCGTCATGATGAACACCACCCACCAGCGGGTAGCAATACCGATCACGGCTGCGGTCACGATGGACGCCAGGATCGTCAAATACAGTGAACCGCCGCGTCCCAGCGCCTTGGCAACTCGCGGCGCCAGGACCGAACCGGCGATCCCTCCCAGCGCGGCGCCCGTGGTGAGGATGGCGAACACGAACGCCCCGGGGCTTTGGAATCCGAGCGATTCGGCGGCCGACCCGAGCACCCCCGTGAACAAACCGGTTTCGAGGTCGAGATTCTCCTGGGCGAACAACACGAACGTCGACCACAAGGCCATCCCCAGACCGTTGAGAAGACCGAGGATGATGGCCAGGGGGCGCAGCACCGGATGACGCCACAACCACATGAACCCTTCCTTGATCTCCCCTCGCCAGTCGATCTGCTTCGTCGGAGCGACGGCACCTCCAGTCCGTTTCGCCGTGAAGTCCCCTGCGATGAAGAAGATCAGGGCCGCGGCGACGGCGAAGGTGCCGGCATCGACGAAGAAGGGCAGAGCGAAGAAGAAGCCGAGGAGCAGGCTGCCGAGCGGTGGGCCGACGAAGCTGTTGGCGACGAACTCTGCTCCCCACAGGTTGCCGTTGGCTTTCTCCAAGGCATCCGGTTCGACGATGGCAGGCAGGATCGTCTGGGCAGCGTTGTCGCGCAACACTTCGGCGAACCCGAACGCGAGCGCAGCTGTGAGCAGAACGAGATAAACCGTTGCGTTGGTCGCTACGTCGGCACCCCCGGCCACGTCCCCGGGTGACGGCAGACCCGACTGCTCGCCGAGTACGACGAACGCCACAGCGACCGTCAGCAGCGTCCGGGCCACATCCATGGCAACGATGAGCTTGCGGCGGTCGACGCGGTCGGTGATGACCCCGGCGGGAAGCGTGAAGACGAGCCACGGCAGCCGCTGGGCGACGGCGATCAGTGCAATGAGCACTGCGTCCCGTGTAACGGCCGACGCCAGCCACGGATAGGCGAGGAAGGCGACTCCATCCCCGAGGTTGGAGATGACACTGGCGGTCCACAACCGCCAGTAGCTCGCTCCCAATCGCACCTTTGTTGGATCGGTAGGCGCCGGCGTACTCATCGAGCCCCTCGCTGGTGGCTGCCGAACGCTACCCGACGAAGTGACTCACCTGCCGCGAGGCCTCGATGTCCGTGCAACGGGCGGCATCGGTGGCGAGTTCGTCGGCGTGGCGCTGCATCGCCGACCGGTACGCCTCGATGGAATCGAACACGAGACGCGCGACGGCCCGGTACGGAGGCGGCTCGTCACCGGTCGCACCCGAGATGCCCTGTTCGATCGTGAACGAGCGCAGACCTTCGGGTGTGAGCAGCTCCTCGACCAGCGCCCGATGGGTCGACGTGTAACAATCGAAGTCGAAGCGGGCACCGGGGACGTTGGGGTAAAGCACCGAGACGCAGATCATGAGCCGAGACTACCGGCACATCCCCGTCGGTAGGCTGATCCGATGCAGGTCGGCGCTATCCGCATCGAGGCGCTCCAGGGAGACATCACGACCTTGCACGTCGATGCCGTCGTGAACGCCGCCAACGAGTACCTCAAACACGGCGGCGGCGTTGCCGCTGCCATCGTGCGCGCCGGCGGCCACTCGATCCAGGACGAGTCGGATCGGTGGGTGGACGAGCACGGTCCGGTTGCCCGAGGTCAGGCAGCGGTCACCGGAGCCGGGCGGCTCCCGGCACGCTGGGTCGTCCATACCGTCGGCCCGAGATATGAGGACGGCCAGGACAACGAGAGCCTGCTTCGCGAAGCGGTCGCCGCCGCCCTCGATGCCGCGGCCGGAGCCGGGGCCGGATCGGTCGCCCTGCCCGCCGTGTCGGCCGGGATATTCGGGTACCCCCGAAGCGACGCGACCGCCGTGATCGCCTCCGAGGTGATCGCCTGGTCCGAGGCGAACCCCGAAGCGTTCGACGAGATCGTGCTCGTGGGTTTCGACGAGGGAACGGCAAAGGACTTCCGCGCCGGGCTCACGGCCGCCTCGAAACCCTGACTCGCGACTGCCGACTACCTTTACGGCCCATGCCCACCCTCTTCGACAAAGTCTGGGACGACCATGTGGTTCGCCGCGCCGACGGTGAACCCGACCTGCTCTACGTCGACCTGCATCTGGTTCACGAGGTCACGTCCCCGCAGGCGTTCGAGGCGCTGCGCCTGGCGAACCGGCCAGTGCGCCGTCCCGACTTGACCCTGGCCACGATCGACCATGGCGTCCCCACCACCGATCGCCATCTCGGCATCGCCGACCCGCTGTCCAAGCGGCAGATCGATGCGTTGATCACGAACTGCACCGAGAACGGGATCACCTTGTTCGGACTCGATGATCCGCGCCAGGGCATCGTCCATGTGATCGGCCCCGAACAAGGCATAACGCAGCCGGGCATGACGATCGTATGCGGCGACTCCCACACCGCGACACATGGGGCGTTCGGGGCGCTGGCGTTCGGCATCGGAACATCCGAAGTCGAGCACGTCCTCGCCACCCAGACCCTGCCCCAGACCAAACCGAAGAGCATGGCGATCACGGTCGACGGCGATCTGCCCACCGGGGTGACTGCGAAAGACATCATCCTCGGCATCATCGCCACCATCGGCGTCGACGGCGGCGTCGGCCACGTCATCGAGTACCGGGGATCGGCAATCGCGGACCTCTCCATGGAGGGCCGCATGACGGTCTGCAACATGTCGATCGAAGGTGGTGCCCGCGCCGGAATGATCGCCCCCGACGACACGACGTTCGCGTACCTGGAAGGCCGGCCCTACGCCCCGACCGGTAGGGACTGGGAACAAGCACTGGATTGGTGGCGCACCCTCCCCAGCGATGCGGATGCCTCCTTCGACGTCGAGGTCGACATACCGGCCGCCGATCTCGTTCCCTTCGTGAGCTGGGGGACGAACCCGGCCCAAACCGTCCCGGTGACCGCAGCCGTCCCGTCCCCCGACGACTTCACCGATCCCCTCGATCGGGACGCCGCCGTGCGAGCCCTGGCGTACATGGACCTGGAACCGGGCACGCCGATGACCGAGATCCAGCTCGA
>JBFIQU010000012.1:0-17626 GCA_041609395.1 Acidimicrobiia bacterium
CGACGATACGGCCCTCGTCCATGAAGATGAGCCGGGTACCGACCTCGCGGGCGAACCCCATCTCGTGGGTGACGACGACCATGGTCATGCCCTCTTCCGCCAGATCCTTCATGACGTTCAGCACCTCGTTCACCAGCTCGGGATCGAGTGCCGACGTGACCTCGTCGAACAGCATGAGCTTGGGCTGCATTGCCAGCGACCGGGCGATGGCAACCCGCTGCTGCTGGCCACCTGAGAGCTGGGACGGATACGCATTGGCCTTGTCGGCGAGTCCTACGTGCCCCAGCTGTCGCTGCGCTCGCTCCTCTGCTTCGTCGGAGCTCAGGTTGAGGACCTTCTCGAGCGCGATCGTGATGTTGTCCAGCGTCGTCTTGTGCGGGAAGAGATTGAACTGCTGGAAGACCATGCCCATGTGGGTGCGCGCCCGGTTCAAGTCGGTACGAATGTCGGTGAGCTCCGTCCCGTCGAAAAACACCCGTCCTTCGGTGGGTTCCTCGAGGAGGTTCATGGTTCGCAGCAGCGTCGACTTGCCGGAGCCGGACGGCCCGATCACCACCACCACCTCGGTCGGCATGACTGCCGCGTCGATGCCTTTGAGCACGTAGAGGTCGCCGAACCATTTGTGGATGTCTTCGAGCCGGATGAGGGATCCATCGGTGTTCATGGTCTCATCCAACCACGCTGGTCAGGCCGCTGCGGAGCCGCTTTTCGAGAATCGTGACGAGCCGTATGAGTGGCAGTGTGATGATCAGGTATCCGGCGGCGGCTCCTAGCCATGCGGTGGCGTCGAACGTTGACGAATAGAGGTCCCGCGCCACGCCGAGAAGCTCCTTCTGCTGCAGCGTCAGACCGAGAACGATCACCAGGGACGTGTCCTTGACGAGGATCACAAATTCGTTGGTGAGCGGTGGAATGACCCGGCGCACCGCCTGGGGGAGAATCACATAGCGCAGCGCCTGGAGGTAACTCATGCCGAGCGATCGCGCGGCTTCCATCTGTCCTCGCTCCAGGGACTGGATTCCGGCCCGGAAGACCTCAGCGGAGTATGCGCCGGTGTTGAGCGCAAGCACCGCAATCGCCACCCGGTACGGTCCTTCGATCCCGGAGAAGAAGTCGATCCGGAGCGCCGCCACGACGCCGAGCCCGGCGAACGACAGCTGCCAGATCAAGGGCGTGCCGCGGAAGAAGTTGATGTAGACGCGGGCCGGGGCCCGCACCACCGCCCGCTTCGACATGATGAAGACGGAGAGAATGATGCCGAGTACGAGACCGATCCCTCCGCCGGCGAAGCTCAGCACGATGGTGTTCCACGCTCCCCGCACGAACTGTGTCCAGAACTCGCCGAGTAGCTGGAAGTCGAGGAAGTTGCGGACCACGAGGTCGACATCACCAGCCCGAAACCGGAGGATGACAAGCACCACGACCAGGGTCTGTGCGCCGAGCGCGCCTCCCGCAACGATCGCCTCCCGGGCCGGCTTCGTCGGCATGGAGCGATAGCGGGCGACGCCGAGGACGATACCGGCCAGGGCCAGCCCGGCAGCCAGCAGGGCCGTGGCCAGGAACTCGGCACTCGTGATTCCTTCCGTCAGGGACTCGGTAGGCGTCCACCCGTGGAAGGTCAACACACCGGTGAGACCGAGAAACAAGACCAGCAGAGAGGCGATTCCTAACGCCAACCCGATCCGGGACTCCGCCGTCTGCTGGCTCATGAACCAGCCCATCCCCCGATCGGGACGTTTCCGCTGCTCGATCGCTACCGCCATGTTCCTTCCTCCCTAACGAACGGGCCCGCACACGAGGTGCGGGCCCATCACGTCGACGTTGTCGAGGCTCAGCCGGCCACACTGCCTGCCGGCGCGTCGAACCACTTGTCGTAGATGTCCTGATAGGTTCCGTCGTCGATCATCTTTTGCAACGCGTTGTTCATGGCGTCGAGCAGAGCCTGATTGTTGGGATCGACCCCGAAGCCGTAGTTCTCGCCCGTGTCGATGGCCTCGGCGATTGCGAGCGACGTCCGGGTGGCTGCCTGTTCCACGGCGGCCGGCTCATCGAAGATCACGCCGGTGACCTGGCCGCCTTCGAGGGCGATCCAGGTATCGGCGGCTTGCTGGAAGCTACGGACATCGACGCCGCGCGACGCCAGGTTGGCCAGTGCCCAATCCTCACCGGTCGTACCGGTCTGGACCGCCACCGAGTCACCGTCGCTGAGATCGGCAACACCGCTGATGTTCGGGGTGAGGTTGGAGTTGATCGTCAGCGCCTGCTGGGCCTGGTAGTACGGAATCGTGAAGTTGACCTGCTGCTCACGTTCGGCAGTGATGGTCGTTGCCGACGCCACCATGTCGAATCGAGCCGTGGCGAGCTGCGTGAAGATCGTGTCGAAGTCGGTGTCGATCCATTCGACCGTGAGCCCGTTGCGCTCCGCCATCTCTTCGATGAGTTCGGCATCGAACCCGACAACGTTCTCGCCCTCGAAGTCCTCGAACGGCGGGAAGGGGATGTCGGATCCAACGGTCAGGATGTCGCCGCCCCGGATGGTCGCGATGTTCCCGGCGGCATCGTCGTCGTCGCCGCATGCCGTCGCCACCATCGCCAGTGCCAGCACGATCGCCAGTAGGGCTCTCAGCTGTTTCATGATTCCTCCCTTTTCGCTCACGAAACGCGGTGTCGTGGAGAGTCGATGGTAGGCACGCTGCTCATGGCGGTGCCTGCCGGATGAATATGCTGCCGGACCATGGAACGCCATGTCGCCGTCGACGGCCCCCTCGACCTCGAACGAACGCTGCTCGGCCTGCAGGCGATTCCTGCGTCGCCGTCCGTTCACGCCGACGCTGCCGGGTACTGGCGCGCCACATACACCGTGCAGGGCCCGGCCACGCTGCTCATCCGCCGCGCCGGCAACGGTGCTGCCGCCCGGGCGTGGGGTCCGGGCGCCGAGGCGGCTCTCGACTCGGTTCCCGACCTCATCGGGGCCGGCGATATACCACTGTTTCCGGCCTCGGATCCGATCGTGGCACGCCTGCAACGGCGCTTTCCGGGAATCCGGATAGGGAAGACGGGGGCTGTCTTCGAGAGCGCGCTACCGACGATCGTGGCGCAAAAGGTGACGGGCAAGGGCTCGAAGAACTCGTTCCGGCACCTGGTGTCGGCGTTCGGAGAACCGGCGCCGGGACCTGTGACACTGCGGATGCCGCCACGTCCCGAGGATTTGGCCGACCTCCCGTACGAGGACTACCACCGCTTCGGAATCGAGCGCCGCCGCGCCGAGATCATCAGGTTCGCCGCCCGGCGGGCGCGCCGCCTCGAGGAAGTGGTGACGATGCCGCTCGAAGCCGCCTACCAGCGGTTGCTTGCCTTCCCCGGGTTCGGTCCATGGACCGTCGGCAAAGTGGCAGGCACGGCGCTCGGAGATCCCGACGCCGTTCCGGTGGGGGACTACAACCTTCCTTCTCTCGTGTCCTGGAACCTGGCCCGGGAGGAGCGCGGCGACGATGAACGAATGCTCGAACTGCTGAGTCCGTACGCCGGGCACCGGGGGAGGGTTCTTCGGCTGCTCAAGGCCGGCGGCGCCACTCCACCGCGGTTCGGACCGCGGCTGGCCGTTCGCTCCATCGAGCACATCTGACCCGGAAGAGAGGCCCGCCGAACCGGCTACGATTTGCGTCGTAGCACACGGCGGAGGCACATCGTGACGGAAACCACGGCCGGCCGGGTTCTGGCGAACGCAGCCACCCGGCCTGACGACGACGCATATGCAGTCTTCACGGGATCAGGATGGAAGACGACGACCTGGCGTGAGTACGGCGACGAGGTTCGTCGCGCCGCCAACTCCCTCATCGCTCTCGGGCTGACGGAGGGAACCCCGGTGGCCATCCTCGGTTTCAACCGGCCCGAGTGGGTGGTGTTCGACGTGGCAGCAATGGCCGCCGGAGGTGTGCCGGCCGGGATCTACACGACTTCGTCTCCCGACGAGGTGGCCTACATTCTCAACCACTCCGAATCGCCCTTCGTCCTCGTGGAGAACGCCGATCAGTGGGCCAAGGTCGACGAACGCCGCGATCAGCTGCCGCACCTGCGCAAGGTCATCACCATGCAGGGCGTCGATGCCGTCGACGACGATCTCGTCATGACGTGGGACGAGTTCATGAATGCCGGATCGGGTGTAGGTGAGGGCGAACTCGAGGCTCGCCTCGCCGCCCAGACGCCGGACGGCCTCGCCACGATGATCTACACGTCCGGAACGACCGGTCCGCCCAAGGCGGTCATGCTGTCGAACGACAACCTGACCTGGACGTCCGATCAGGCCGTGAGGATGTTCGACATCGGGGCCGGGGACCGTGTGCTGTCGTACCTTCCGCTCTCGCACATCGCCGAGCAGATGTTCTCGATCCATGCCCCGGCTGCAAGCGGGTTGACCGTGTACTACGCCGAGTCCATCGACAAGCTGCAGGACAACCTGCAGAGCGCCAAGCCGACGCTGTTCTTCGCCGTGCCGCGGGTGTGGGAGAAGTTCTACGCAGGTGTCAACGCCAAGATGGCAGAGGCGACCGGAGCCAAGGCGAAGCTGGCGGCCGGTGCAATGTCGGTGGCGCGCAAGGTCAATGATCGGCGCAACCGCGGGCAGGATCCCGGGGGCGCGCTGAAGGTCGGGTACGGGCTGTTCGACAAGCTCGTCTACTCGAAGGTCAAGGCGGCGCTCGGTCTCGACGAGACCCGGATTGCCGTCAGCGGTGCTGCCCCGGTTTCGAAGGAGATCGTCGAGTTCTTTGCCGGCCTCGACGTTCCGATCCGCGAGGTCTACGGACAGTCGGAAGGCTCGGGTCCCACGACGTTCAACGTGCCCGGTCGTACCAGATTCGGATCGGTTGGCCCCCCGTTCCCCGGTGTCGAGGTGAAGATCGCCGCCGACGGCGAGATCGTCGCTCGCGGCCGCAACATCTTCCTCGGGTACTACAAGGACGATCAGGCCACCAAGGAGACGCTGCTCGACGGCTGGCTCCAGTCCGGCGATCTCGGCGAGTTCGACGACGAGGGGTTCCTCTCCATTACGGGCCGCAAGAAGGACATCATCATCACGGCCGGAGGCAAGAACATTGCGCCGAAACTCATCGAGAGCTCGCTGAAGAACCACGAGCTCATCTCTGAGGCCGTGGTCATCGGCGATCGCCGCAAATACCTGACCGCGTTGGTGACGCTCGACCCGGAGTCCACCGAGCGATTCCTCACCGAACGCGGCCTGGAGGGTCCGGCCAACGAGAACGCCTCCGTCATCGAGGTCGTGCAGGCGGCAGTCGACACGGTCAATTCCGGCCTGGCGCGGGTCGAACAGATCAAGAAGTTCACCATTCTGCCGCGGGAACTCTCGATCGAGGACGGCGAGTTGACTCCGACCTTGAAGGTGAAGCGGAACGTGGTGAACGACCACTTCATCGCCGTCATCGACGGCATGTACGGAGACGACTGAGGGGCTACTCCTCCTCGTCGTCTTCGACGATGAGGTGGGCGAGGGCGCGATCGAGTTTCTTGATGGCGTCGTCTTCCTCGATGTTCAGTGCGAGCTGGAGTTCGCTCGTGAGGATGAGACGGGCCTTTGCCAGCATCCGCTTCAGTGCCGGGCCCAGCGGTTTCGACTGCTGGGCATAGGTGAGATCGCGTACGACGGAGGCAACCTCGTAGATGTCTCCGCTCGACATCTTGTCCTGGAGCAGCTTGAACCAGCGCGCCCAGGTTGCGTCGGCGTCGACGGGGTCATCCTTGACGACGGCGAACACCTTGCGGGCGGCGTTCTTCGAGATCACCGGCCGCAGCCCGAGTTCGGTCGCCTTCTCGACCGGAATACGCAGCGTGAGAGGGTTCGTGATCGCCTCGATGACGAAGTAGTCGGTGGCCTTGGGCTCGTCGCCGAGCTTGATCCGCTCCTTCTTGGTGATGATGGCGGCTCCGTGATGGGGGTACACGACCTTGTCGCGGACCTTGAACGGAGATTTCTTCCGGGTGGTGGATGACCTGGTGGAGCTCGACTTCGTTGTCACGGTGGATTTCTGGCCCCTTGTGGAGGTGGATGTTGTTGCGGTCTTGGCTGCCGGTTTCTTGGCTGCCGGTTTCTTGGCTGCCGGTTTCTTGGCTGCCGGTTTCTTGGCAGCGGCCTTCGTGGTGGCTGAAGAGCGAGACCGCGCCGATGTCGTGGTGCTCGTTCGAGTCTTGCTCGCGGTGGTCTTCTTGGACGTCGTCGCCCGAGCCTTGCTCGTGGTGCTCTTCGGCGCGCTGGATCGCTTTCTCTCGGCCATTGGTCTCCGGCTCGCGGACGCCGGAGTATAGAACCCGACCCGGGATTGCCCGATTACGGCCTGTGGCCGACGATCCGCACGATCGGGACCCAGACGAATTCGGCGATGGCGTCGAGTTCGCGCCGCATCGCCCGGAGAACCCGCGGACGGTCGTACTTGCTTCCGGCCGCCAGCGAGGTCAAGTAGCGCTGTTTCACTTCGAAGAACCGTTGCCCGAGCTCGGCCACGCCATCGCGATCCGTCTGGATTCGATCCCACATTCCGAGCGGATACGTGAAGATCTCCACGTCCTCGATGACGTCGACGGCGTAGCCGGCCTGAACGAAGGAGTCGGACAGCATGGCTCCCTTGAGACCGAATCCGGTATCGCCGGCTACCCCCAGACGCGGCGGCAATCCCAGATACCGCACCATCTCGACGAGCCCGAGGATTCGCCGTGCGGCGGTTCGATGGAGTTCGGTCGCAGCTGCGGCAATCGAATCGACTGCCAGGGTGTGCAGCCGATCGAGCAGTGCGCCGGCGTCGCGCTCGAACTCCAGCGACGGCACGACTTGCATCGGGAAGTACGAGTGTGATGCGACGACGACTCGCCCCCCGGGGGCGAGCACGTCGCGAAGCTGCACGAGCATGTCGTCGACGTCGACGTGGTCGTCTTCTTTCGTCGGGAACTGCAAAACCATGCGAGCGCAGAACACATCGACCGAGCCACGGTCGAACGACTCAGCGATGCGAGATGCAGGTACCCCGGCCCGCCACTCGGTGCCGGGTGGCAGCCACTCCGGCGCACCCATGTCGTCCTCCGGAACCGTCGCGATCAATTGCTCCGGTCCGTGCGCCGCCAGGTACCGCGTCAGATCTCCGAGACCGGCAGAAAAATCAACGACGCGCTTGCCGGCCACTTCGTGAGGCGCCACGAACGTCTCCAACAGGTAATAGACGAACGGGCGCATCAGGTCCCAGTGGCGTTCACGTTCCCAGCGTGGGGCGCTCGACATCGGCGGGACGATACCGCTACCGGAGGACTTGGCCCGTCATCGAATCTCTACGGTGATGACTTCGCCGGCCCGGCGCAGGCTCGATTCGACCGCATCGGGGGAGTCGGCGGCGGCGAACACAAAGCCGAGATAGCGATCCCCTTCCGGCAGCGCGTCAATACGACTGCCGGGGTGAGCCGTGATCTCGACATCGAGGATCCCTTCTATGTCCCGGGCTTCGTTGATCCCCGCAACACCGTGCAGCGTCCCTGAGCGGGGGATCGGCAACATCAAGGCGCCGACCGCGGGCGCCCGGGTTGTCGTGGCCGGGAGATCCATCCCGAGGGCGTGGCGCAAGACCAGCAACTCCAGGGGTTCGCCGAACAGGCCAAACCGCAACGCCCGCCCACACAGGCCGCCGATCGTGCGTGCCGCAGCTTCGAGTACGACCGGTCCCGACGATGCCAGACGCATCTCGATGTGGACCGGCCCCTCCATGAGGCCGAGTGCAGTCGCAGCCGCTGCCGCCGCGTTGGTGAGCCGGTGGGCGGCTTCGGGCTCGACACGCGCCGGCGCGATCAGCATCGTCTCTTCGAAGTAGGGGCCGTTCAGCGGATCGGGTTTCTCGAAGAGGGCCAGAACCACCAGATGGCCGCGACGCAGCAGCCCTTCGACGGCGAACTCAGGTCCGGCTACGAACTGCTCGACGAGCAACGGTTCCTGTGGTGGGTGGCCGCCCTCGCCGAGGATCGCCCGTATCCGGGCTACGGCGTCGCGGACTCCGGCGTCGTCGTCGGCTCGTATCACCCCCCGGCTCGCCGAAAGCGTCGTCGGTTTTACGACGACGGGGAATCCAAGCTCGGCTGCAGCCTTCACCGCGTCGTCGGGTGCGGTGACGGAGCGGAACCCGGGTTGCGGGATGGCGGCCTCCGACAGGAGGCGCCTCATGCGAGCCTTGTCCCGCGTCGCCGCGACTGCGTGTGGTGGGTTGTGCGTGAGCCCGAGATGTTTCGCCGCCAGCGCCGCGATCAGGGTGCCGGGATCGTCGACGGCGACCACGGCGTCGAGGGGATGCGCGGTTCCCGCAGCCACGATGGCCGCGGCAGCCCCGCGGACGTCGCTCAAGTCCACCGTGAGCGGAGGCGGGTCCATGGAGGCGGCGAGCGTTTGCGGGGCGTCGGTGGCGACCATGACCTCGGCTCCGAGGGTGCGCGCTGCCTGGAGGAAGTCCTCGGCGCGATACGTTGCTGCCGGGAGGATGATGGCGATCCGAGAGGGGGCCATGGCCGTCATGATGGGCGGTGCGGGACAAACTGTCACATCGGGGTACGATCGCGCACACAGGAGGTTGCCCTGACCGATACGATCCTCGAAATCTCGCCGCCCGCCCTGGAGAAGATCCTTGCCATCCGTGGCGCCGAGCCCGATGCCGCCGATCTGGCGCTGGCCCTGCGGATATCGGGTGTGCGTGGCACCGAGTTCACCTATGAGATGGCGATGCTGCGTCTCGATGCCGTCGCCACCGATCATGTCGAGCATCACGGTGCGCTCCCGGTTGTGATCGCTGCAGACAGCATCGATCGGTTGCGCGGAGCCAGGATCGACATGTCACGCGATCTTCTGAATCCGGGCCTGACCATCGACAATCCCAACTCGCCGAGTCCGATGATCCCGTCCGGCGGCGCCGACCTGAGCGGGCCGCTGGCGGAGCGTGTGCAGCAAGTCCTGGTCCACCAGATCAATCCGGCGATCGCCTCTCACGGCGGGATGGCGGAACTCGTCGCCGTCGAAGACGGAACGGTGTACCTACGACTCGGTGGCGGGTGCCAGGGCTGCGGCATGGCCCAGGTGACGCTCGGTCAGGGTATCGAACGGTCGTTGCGCGAAGCGATTCCCGAAATCGTTGCGGTGGTCGACGTGACGGACCACGCGGCCGGGGAGAACCCGTACTACGAAGCTGCGAAGAAGTAGCTACGCCCCTGGAAGGCGGTCCGACGACGCGGTGAGGTCGTGCATGCGGGCCGCCAGTTCGTCGGTCAGCTGATCTTCGAGGACTCGCCACTGCCAGTTCCCGGACGCGACTCCGGGGGTATTCAGGCGGGCGCCGGGACCGAGGACGAGGAAGTCCTGAAGCGGGGCGCCGGCAAGAGCCGCGCGCGAGCGCCATACGGCATCGATCATCGCCCACACCACATCGTCATCGCCGGGCTCGTCCAGTTCCAGGTATTCGACGACGGCGCCACGTTCGTCGTCTGCGGCCGCCTGCCACCATCCGAGGGTTGTGTTGTTGTCATGAGTTCCCGTGTACGCCACGGAGTTGGCCTCGTAGTTGTGGGGCAGATACGCGGCGCCGGTTCCCTCGGCGACGTCGAAGGCGAACTGCAGGATCTTCATCCCGGGAAGACCGGTCGCCTTCCGCAGTTCGTGAACTGCCGGGCTGAGCTGACCCAGATCCTCGGCGATGATGGGCAGGTCGCCGAGCGCGGCGCGTACGGTCGTGAAGAATTCGAGCCCCGGCCCGTCGCGCCACGTTCCATCGACCGCCGTGGTGGCTGCTGCCGGGATTTCCCAGTAGTCGGCGAACGCGCGGAAATGGTCGATCCGGATGAGGTCGACGGCTTCGAGGAGCGTTGCCAGGCGATCGATCCACCAGCGATAGCCGTCGGCACGGTGCGCTTCCCAGTCATACAGGGGGTTGCCCCACAGCTGGCCGGTCACGGAGAAATAGTCGGGGGGTACGCCGGCGACCACGGTGCTGCGGCCCCGACCATCGACTTCGAACAATTCTGGATGGGCCCACACATCGGCGGAGTCGGCAGCGACGAAAATAGGAGCATCGCCGATGATGGCGATCGATCGTTGCGCCGCAGCCTGTCTGACGCGCTGCCACTGGCGAGCGAAAACGAACTGCCGGAACTGGTGGCGGCGGACGGCGACGCCGTGGGTGCGCCGGAACTCGCCGAGCGAGCGTTCGTCCCGGGTGACGAGCGGGAGTGGCCACTCGAGCCACGGCCCGCCGCCGTGCTGGGCCTTGATCGCCATGAACACCGCGTAGTCGTCGAGCCAGGGCGTGGTGGCGCAGAAGTGGTCGAACGCGTCGCGAAGAGGATGGTCGGGGCGGCCCGAAAACCGATCGAACGCAGCATCCAGCACTGCGAGCTTCCATTCGATGACGGGTCCGTAGTCGACGTGGTCGTCGGGGAAATCGGGGCCATCGTCGACGAACGCCGAGTCGAGCAGATCGTCGGCAACGAGTTCCTCCGGCGAGACGAGGTAGGGATTGCCGGCGAAGGCCGAAAAGCACTGATACGGCGAGTCGCCGTAGCCGGTGGGGCCCAGGGGGAGAAGCTGCCACATGCCGATGCCCGCTCCCGCGAGGAAGTCGAGCCAGCGGACGGCACTCGCTCCGAGATCTCCGATCCCGTGGCGGGACGGAAGACTCGTCGGGTGCAGGATCACGATGCCGCTGCGGGGAAGCTCCACGGCGCCATTGTGCCCGAGTGGAGGCCGGGTTCCCAACGAGGGAAGACCGGGTCGCGCCGTGGCGCGACCCGGTCCCGCGTGCTTCCCCTCTAGGTTGCGGCAACCACGGTCGACAACTCGGCCGCTTCCTCTTGAGCGACGTCGTTGCGGTCGACCGCTTCGCCGTTTTCGGCCCTGAGTTCGGCCATCTTCGCCAGAATGGCCGACCCCTGGCCCTGCCCGATTCTGGGCAGACCTGCCGACCGGCGGCTGTAGAACGACTGCCGCCGCCCGGCAGGAACCTCGTGATCTTCTTCTCCGTTGGTGGGCGTCTGAGGCGCATCGCTGTGCTCCTCGACGCGATCGCGACCCGGCAGCGCCACCAGCCGGCGTTGGGCGATGAGTCCCGCCAGTTCGCCGTTGGCGCTTATCTGCGACTCGATGAGACTGGTCGTCGCCAGGATGTCGTCGATGGCACCGACGGCGACTGCGTGGAGACGGGCCTCGATATCGCGGGCAACGGCTCGCAGTTTGACGACCTTGTCGAGGAGTTCGCGGTTTTCCTCCTCGGCGTCCTGGGCGATTTGATCGGCAGCCATCTTCTGCTCTGCGATGAGCCGTTCCGTCTCGTCCTTGATCGACGAGACGATGGTGAATGCTTCACGACGAGCGTCTGCGACGCTCGTTTCGGCTTCGGCGCGAGCTCGTGTGACGGCGTGGTCGGCTTCGGCCCGCGCCTCGCTCGTGATCTGGTCGGCTTCGGCCTTGGCGTCGGTGAGGACCTTGTACGCCTCGTACTTGGCCTCGGACAGGATCTTGTTGGCGGCTTCCTGAGCCCCTTCGACCAACTCGTCCTTGGTGCGCGTTGCGGCGAGAAACGTGAGTTTCACCGCCTCTTCGGCATCCCTGGCGGATTTGATATCTTGCTCGAGCTGGTGGATGCGGACCTCCAGCTCCCGACGCGCAGCAGCTTCCTGCTGCAAACGTTGTTCGACGGCGGCGGGGTCGTATCCCCGTCTCACCAACTCGAAGGCGGCGAATTCCTCGGTCGATGACATCTGACTGAACCTCTCGGGTAGCACGTGGCCTCCCTGATTCTCCGGTCCAGCCTACGCAGAGTGTACGACAACTACGGATAGTAGTCAACTAGTTATTTTGGAATCACGACTCGTAGTCAGGTTCCATGCGCCGGGTCCGCTCGTACACCGTGGCGAGCTCGGTCGCGAACCGACGGCGAGCAACGCCGGTGCCGGCGGCGCCGAGCCCCCGGTTGTCTGCGAGAGAGGCGGCCGACTTGAACAGTTCCGCCGAGACGGCCTCGGCCCCAGAAATGCGTCCCTGCCACAGGTAGCGGCGGCCGCGACCGAGAGCCCGCTCGACGAGTTCGCCGGTATCGACGGTGTCGTCACCGGCCGCTGCCAGGGTCTCGGCGTAGACGAGATACGCCTCGAAAAAGGGTTCCAGCACCGTCGGCGCCAGCGCCGGTTGGAACCCGGCGAGAAGCATCCCGACCTCACCCTTGCCCAGCATCTCACGCCATGCCGGCTCCTTGAGATCCATCTCCCGCTCAACGTCGGCGCGGAAATCGGACTTGCGAGGAAAGAAGAATTCGAACTTGAGAAGGTCGCGCAACTCCATGACCTGATCCCAGAACGTCTCCTTCGGATCTTCGGCGACGGCCGCAGCCGCCAGGGCGACCTCGCAGATGGCGCTCGTCACGAAGAAGTGGATGATCGTGTTCCGGTAGTAGGAGGCAGCCAGGGCTTGTTCGGGTCCGATGCGATACAGGTCTGGACCCGTTCCGTCGGACAAACGCTCCACCACACGGTGGACCGCGAGGTCGTCGAGTGCATCGCGGACACCGTTCGGATCCGCGAGATCGTGGTCCGCGGTGGTCGGGAGGTTACGGGCGACCACATAGGCGAGGTGTGGTCGCAGGGCGGTCATCGTCTCGTCGATGGTGAGGGCGCGCCCGTGTGCTCCCAGATGGGCCAGTGTGACGAGGGAGATCGGTGTGATCGGCGTCACCTCATTGATCCGGGCGGCGACCTCGAATGCGATCTTCTTCACGTCGAGCCCAACGTCGTCGGGATCGTCTCCGTCTGCATACGCAGCCTCTTCGGCGAGGGAGATCGGCCTGCCGAATCGGAGATGGATCGAACCATGGCTCCGGCGCAAGGACCGCACGAATTCGACGAGGCGGGCCACGTTCTCCGCTCGCTTCGCTTTTCCGGCCTGCTCCGCGGCATAGTCGGCCACGTCCTGAATCTGGTCATAGGCAATGGCGACCGGAACCAGTACGACGTCTTCGATGTCTGCCGCATGGAAGCCGTCCACGACGTACGAGAGCATCCCGAACCGCGGGGGCCGCAGCTTGCCCGAGCGGGAACGGCCGCCTTCGATGTACCACTCGAGCGGGAAGCGTTTCTCGAGGAGGTACCGGATGTAGCTGCGAAGTGTGAACTTGTAGATCGGGTTGTCCTTGAACGAGCGGCGTATGAAGAAGACCCCGGCGCGACGGACCAGCGGCCCCACGGGGAAGAAGTTGAGATTGATGCCACCAGCCGTGTGGTTGGGAGGCAGGTCGTTTTCGTAGAGGACCAGCTGCAGGGCGAGGTGGTCGATGTGGCTCTTGTGGCTCGGTAGGAAGACCAGCGAATGCCGTTCGGCGAGTTCGTAGATGGAGCGCAGGTGCTCCTTGTCGTAGTGAAGGTTCTCCCCGTATGCCTTGCTGATGAGAAGCCGGGTGGCATGGGCCACGAGATCGATCATGTACGGGCTGTGCGTGGCGGCGATCTCGGTGAGGTCGGAGCGCACTTCGCTCTCGACGGCCTCGGACGGACGGTTCAGTTCGGTGGCGAGGGCGGTGATGCCCTGGCGGACGTGCCCTCTCCCGAGGAGGTCGCTGGAGACGAATCGTGGAACCTTGTAGCGGCCACCGCGCAGGGCCCGCTCCTCACGCTCCAGGGCCAGCGCTGCCTGCAGGTCGACGAAATCGGCGAACCGTTCGGCGCTGCCGCCCTCGGTTCGATCCTGCCAGCGCTCGCGAAGTTGCGACACACGGGCGGAACGGCCCACCACGATCCGGCAGCGATCGGGCTGGGAGCGCAGAACGAAGCGCTGCCGAATGGGATCGGGATCCCGCGGATCGCCGAACGTCAGTAGATCTTTCCAGCGCACCGACCGCTGTCCGTTGCGACGACGTGCCAGCCACACCACGCGCACCGGCACCAGATGTGGGTCGGTAGCGTCGCGAAGCACCGATTGCAGCCTTCTCCTCGCCGCCGGCGCCAGCGGCCGCTGTCGTCGCCCGGCGCTGATTGGAGCCTTGATCGGTCGCGGGCCTTCCGGCGGTGCCACCGCCTTGATCCACTCGGCGATGAGGCGCCGTTCCAGCTCGGACGTTGCGTCGATGAGAACAACGGCCGGATCGTCGACAGAGAGTGGCCACGCAGGCCGAACTGGTTCCATACGGGGAGTGTAAAGCTGCCGGTTCCCCCTTCGCTCGGCTCAACTTCGGGCTGAGCACGCCGATATCGATTCAGCACCGTCTGTGAGGAGGACGCTGATGAAGGCTGCACAGCTGTCGTTTTGGCGCGACTCGGGATGGTCGGCGCCGTTCCCGGCACTGGATTCGAAACGAACGCTGGTTGTCGTGTTTGGCGCCAGTAGCTACCACGACGACCCCGGACCCCTTCTGGAGGTCGTTGCCGCGTATCCCGACTCGGTGGTGATCGGGTGCTCGACCTCCGGAGAGATCCATGGCGTAGCCGTGGAAGACGAGTCGATAGCCGTGGCTGTGATGCAGTTCGAGCACACCGATCTGTCCGTGGCATGTGCCCCGCTCGGCGATGCAGACGACTCCTTCGATGCCGGGCGACAACTTGCCGCCGTCCTGAACAGTCCGGGCTTGAAGAGCATGTTCGTACTGTCGGAGGGCATCACCGTCAACGGCTCCGCCCTGGTTGCCGGGATCAACGACGTCGTCGGTGCGAACACGGTGGTCACCGGAGGTCTCGCCGGGGACGGCGCGGATTTCACTCGGACCTGGGTACTGGCCGACGGCCGGGTCCGTCAAGGTGCCGTGGTCGCGGTCGGGTTCTACGGCGACCGCTTGCTGGTGGGTCACGGCTCGAAAGGCGGCTGGGACATCTTCGGTCCGGAGCGCACCGTGACGAGGTCGCGGTACAACGTGCTGTACGAACTCGACGGCCGGCCTGCACTCGACCTGTACAAGGAGTACCTCGGGGATCTCGCCGCCGAGCTTCCAGCGTCGGGTCTCCTGTTTCCGCTCGCCCTGCGCAGCGGTGACGAGGAGCCGCTCGTGCGCACGATCCTTGCCGTAGACGAGGACGCAAAGTCGCTGACGTTCGCAGGCGACGTACCCGAAGGAGCGCGTGCTCAGTTGATGCGGGCCAACTTCGATCGGGTGATCGGCGGCGCCGAAACCGCAGCCGCTCACGCCGCCGGCCACGGAGCCGGCTCGGGTGAAATCGTGGCTCTCGCGATCTCATGCGTCGGGCGGCGTCTCGTGCTCGGCGAGCGAACCGAAGAAGAGGTCGAGGCGACGCTCGACGTTCTTCCCGACCACACGATGCAAATCGGGTTCTACTCCTACGGCGAGATATCCCCCTACGCCTCCGGTGCGTGTGACTTGCACAACCAGACGATGACGATGACGACGTTCAGCGAGGTCTAACTCGATGGATCGCCTGCTCGCCAGGCAGCTTCGAAAGCTCCGGCTTTCACCCGAAGAGGTCCCGGACCTCGAGGGATGGCGGGCGCTGCTGGAGGCAGTCGAACGGTCGTACCGCGACGGCGATCAGGGCCGCTATCTCCTGGAGCGTTCCTTGGCGATTTCGTCGCAGGAGATGGCCGAGCTCTACGAATCGCTGCGGCTGGCATCCGAGACTGAGGTCGCCCGGGAACGTGACCGGCTCACGGCGGTGATTGGATCGCTCACCGACGGTCTCTGTGTCCTCGATATCGACGGCACGCTGCAGCGGGCCAACCTGGCGGCGATCGACATGCTGGGTGCGTCCCTCGACGAGCTGACAGGGTCGAAAGTGCTGGAGCGCTTCCGCATCCATGATTCGGCGGAGCCCGAGATTCCAGCGGATCCGGTCGAGCTGGCGGGGCTTGTTGCCTCCGGATCGCGCATTCGTGACAACGCCGCCATGCTGCTCCGAGAGGATGGCCGGCATGTGCCGGTGGTGTGTGTTCTGAACCCTATCTACGACGAAGACGACGTCGTCGGATCGGTGTTCGTCTTCCACGACGTTTCGGAGCAGCGGAACTACGAACGGCAGCTGCAGGCGGCCCGCGACGAGGCCGAAGATGCCAACCGTGCCAAGAGCGACTTCCTGGCGACCATGTCTCACGAGATCCGCACGCCGATGTACGGCGTCATCGGGATGACCGGCCTGCTGCTCGACACCGACCTCGACGAGCGCCAGCGCGAGTACGCCGAAACGGTACGGAGGTCCGGCGAGGCGCTGCTCGGCATCATCAACGACATCCTCGACTTCTCCAAGATCGAGGCGGGCAAGATGGAACTCGAGGTCGTGTCGTTCGACGTCGAGCAGGTCGTCGAGGACGTCATCGACGTCTTCGCCGTAGAGGCGGAGCGCCGGGGTATCGATCTGGCGTCCGCCGTAACTGCCGACGTTCCTGCTCGGCTGTTGGGGGACCCGGCTCGACTGAGGCAGGTGCTGGTCAACCTGGTGGGAAATGCCGTGAAGTTCACCGAAGCAGGCCACGCCTCGGTCTCGGTCGAGGTGGCAGCCGCCAGTTCCGATGCCGTGCGCCTGCGATTCGAGGTGGCCGACACCGGAATCGGGATCGACCCGGACCGCCAGTATCACCTCTTCGACACGTTTGCGCAGGCAGACTCGTCCACGACCCGCCGCTTCGGTGGCACGGGCCTGGGGCTTGCGATCTGCCAGCGCCTGGTGGAGCTGATGGGTGGGGTGATCGTCGTCGACTCCACTCCGGGGCTGGGAAGCCGGTTCTTTTTCGAGGTACCGCTGCGGATCGAACGACCCGGAGGCAAATACCCACCGCTGCGCGGGCCGTGCCGGGTCCTGGTCATCGAGCCGAGCGAGGCGGTACGGACGATTTTGGCCGAGATGATCGCCGGATGGGGTGGTGAGGCGATCACCGCGCCGAGCGTTGCCGTCGCCCTGCCGGTGCTGGACGACGTCGATGTCGATGTCGTTCTCCTGCCCGGGGCCGGCCACCAGAGCGCGCTGGCCGTTCTGCGCAACGCCATGGGCGCGCAGTGGGAAACGTTGCGGATCGGTGTGCTCACCGGTCTGCTCGGGACGTTCCACGAAGACATGGCCCGCACCGAGCGAATCTCGCGGCCGGTGCGGAGGTCGCAGCTATACGGCTTCCTCGCCCGTACGACGGTGACGGCCGACACCCCGGAGGACCCGGCCCGGGTTTCATTGCGGTTCGACGGTGCTCGCGTGCTCGTCGCCGAAGACAGTCCGGTGAATCAGCGGATCACCCAACTCATGCTGGAGCGGGTGGGATGCCGGGTGGACATCGTGTCCGACGGCTCCGAGGCAGTCGCTTCTGCTGCCCGTTTTCCGTATGACCTCATCGTGATGGACGTCCAGATGCCGGAGATGGACGGCATCGAGGCAACCCGCGCAATACGGTCCGGTGACGCGTCCGGAGCGCGAAATGTGCCGATCGTCGCCATGACGGCGAATGTCATCGAGGGCGACCGGGATCGCTGCCTGGCTGCCGGTATGAACGACTACCTTCCCAAGCCGGTCAAACCCGAAGAGCTCGAGGAGATACTCTCCCTGTTCCTGCGGCCGGTATTGCCCTAGTCGCCACCGAGCAGGCCGCCGAGGGCGCCTTTGGCCTTGCCGAGCAGATCTCCGGCATCGA
>JBFIQU010000013.1:0-17411 GCA_041609395.1 Acidimicrobiia bacterium
CATCGCCGTTCGGGTACACGCCGCTCGCCTCGGTCGGCGCAGGTGCGATCGCCCCGTGCACCAACCCCACCGTCAACCAGGCGTGCCAGCTGACGCTGAGCGACGAGGACATCATCAACCTCAACACGGGTTTCACCTTCGCGTACGGCGGCAAGAGCTACAGCCGTGTCGGTGTCACCGACAACGGGTACGCCATCGTCGGTGGCGGCACCGCCGCCGACATCGACTTCATCAACGCACCGATGCCCGACCCGGCCCGGCCCAACAACGTGCTCGCACCGTACTGGACGGACCTCGACCCGGCGGCCGGGGGACGAATCCTCACCGTCTTGATCGACGACGGGTCCGGCGCCAATTGGCTCGGCGTCGAGTGGGAGAGCGTTCCCAACTGGGGGTGTGCCGACGGCGCCGGCGCCTGTACCGATCCGGACCAGTTGAACACGTTCCAGCTGTGGATAGGGGGTGGCACCGCCAACGGCATCTTCTTCACGTACAGCAGCGAACTCAGCGGGGGCGAGGGCATCGGGTTCGGCGACTACGGAGCCCTCACGGTCGGCGCCGAGAACGAGTTCGGCACAACCGGGAACGCCGTCTACTACGCAGACCCGTTTCTCGATCCACCCGTCACGCCTCAGGGAACGCTGCCGACGCCATCGCCGGGGTTTGAGGTCGAAGTGACCTCGACCCCGCCCGGGCCGGGCGGATCACACACCGTGACCTATCAGGCGCGCGGTGTGGACGTCGGTGCGTGGGAAAACACGGCGATCATGTTCTCGGAGGTGTTCCGCGGCAACGCCACGTCGGTGTTCACCGGCGAGGTCACGGAGTAGGGAAAGCGGTCAGCTTCTCTTCTGGCAGAGGAACGGCTCACGGTCCCCGCCGCTGTGATAGACGTAGCTGGTTCCGTTGTGCTCGAGGGTGATCCGGGCCCCGTCGGTGAGGACCTGGGTGTAGGCCATGCCCGGCTGCGGGCACCCCAGACTGCCGTCGCGCCACACCACCGCCTCGACGCTCACCACGGCGATATCGCCTTCGGCGGCACCGGTGCGGCGGGCGAGGTCGGTGGTCGCGGCGGCCACGATCCACGGGGCCTCCTCGGGCTCGACGGGTGTCGCGTTGAGCGGCTCCTGGCCGGCTACGGCCTCGTCACCGCCGCCGTACTCGAGTCCGGACTCGTCGCTCGCCACCACGTCTCCTTCTTTGTCGTCGGTCTGAGTATCGCCCGGAGGCTGCGTCGTCGTCGTCTCACCCGGCTGCGGATCCTCCTCGTACGTCCCGGATCCGGGCTGCGGCGATGGGTCGTCTCCGGCAGACGCGGTCGTGGTGGTCGTCACCGCGCTGGTGGTGGACGACGCAACGGAACGTTCGGCGTCCTCTCCGCAAGCTGCGGCGGTCAGCGCAACGAACGCAACCGCGATGATCGTTCTGGACAACGTTGACATCTCATCAATCCGACGTCGGCCGCCGGACGATAGTTCCCGCGGACGCGTGACGGGGCGCGTCCGCAGCTGCCATCAGCTCGTCCCCGGCTCGAGACCGGAGGCCGGCCGAGCAACCATCGTCCAGGCGAAAGCGGAGCACGGGACCGTCTGATCAGCGGCGAGCTACGACGACCCGGAAGTCGCCAAGCCCCCGCGGGTGGAGCAGTGCTTCGGCGTCGCTTCGCTGGGAACGCACCTGCAACCGTTCGATGGCCCCCGGTTCCCGGGCCAGTTCGAGCTCGCGGTGCCGCAGCTCCCGCAACCGGTCCCGCAGCCCCCAGGATGCGAGGAAGTCGTCCTGGCGGTGGACCTCGACGGAAAACTCGAGTTCCTCGAGGACTGCTGCGACGGCGGTGACGTTGACGTCGGCCGTGATGTCGGTTGCGCCCGGCTCGAGGAGGGGATCGGGTCCGAGGTGATGTGAGCGATACGTGCGCAGCGTGCCACGGGTCCGCCTCGGGACGAGTTCCTCGGTCGTGCCCCCGTAATCGATGAGGAGGAGACACCCATGGACCACCCTGGCGGCCATTCGTTGCAGCCAGTCTGCCGCGGCGAGCTGAACTTCGACCAGGGCGCCGACCGGGACCGTACCTCCGTAGCGATCGGCCCACCGTGCAACCGGGGAACGGGCCGGGACGTCGACGAGGACGAGTCCTTCCCCGCCGCGATCGACGAAGCGCTCCGACCATCCATCCGTCTGCTTCACCGCCAGGGCCATCGGAAGATTGTCGAGGAGTTCGTTGGCTAGGACGACGGCTGCATCGAACTGCGGAAGTTCCTCCGGCTCGGTCACCACGCGGTTCGCTCCCAGCAATTCGGCCAGTCGCAGTTGGGCCGGTGGGGATACCTCGAGCGCCCAGCAGTCGGGGACGCCATGGAGGTTGTCCAGCAATGGCCGCAGCAGGCTGCCGGAGCCGGCTCCTGCTTCGACGATCGCACACTCCGCAGTACCGAGCCGGGCGCGTTCCGCATCGACGAACCGGGCCAGCGTGGCGCCGAACATCGAGCTGACCTCGGGTGACGTCAGGAAATCCCCGGCCTTCTCCGAGCGGAGGACCTCGCCGCTGAAGAACCCGCCGTGGGGGTGGTAGAGGGCCATTCGCATGAACACCTCGAACGGCAGCGGCCCCTCGCGCTCGATGGCTTCGACGATCGTGGTCAGCAGCACCCGGCGAGGCTAGATCGTCGCGCTCACCACGTGGCCTCGATGCAGTTCTGGTGTGTCTCCGGTTCGACCTGCAGCGTTGCGTGAGCCACCGAAAAATCCTCTCGCAACAGGCGCTGGGCGCGATCGAGAACGGCGTGCGCGTCGCCGTCGGCGGCGACCGTCAAGTGCACCGAGGCCACCTCCATCTCCGATGTCAGGGTCCACACATGGAGGTCGTGGACGTCGACGACGTCGGGGAGGGATTCCAGGTGCCGCCGTAGCTCGGCGACATCGATGTGGTCTGGAGCCGCCTGGACGAGGACCCGGACTGCGCTTCGACCCAGCCGGAGGGCGCGCGGAACGATGTACACGGCAACGGCAACCGCAACGACGGCGTCGATCTCGTCCCAGCCGGTCAGCGCGATCACCGCTGCAGCCGTGATCACACCTATCGATGCCAGCAGATCGGCGATCACTTCGACGGTGGCCGCGGCCATGTTGAGCGACTGCCCACCGGGCCGACGCAGGATGAGCCAGGCGGCGACGTTCACCACGAGCCCGCCGGCGCCGATGATGGCCACGGGCAGCGGCTCGACCGCGCGCGGATCGGCGAAGCGTTGCAGGCCCTCCCACAGGATGAACCCGGCAAGAGCCAGCAGCAGGACGGCGTTGGCCAGTGCGGCCAGGATCTCGAGCCGGTAGAGACCGAACGTCTGGTGGTCGGCATCCGAGTACCGACCGGCGGCGACGGCGGCGGCGAGCGCCATCCCGAGGCCGACGGCATCGGCGGCCATGTGGCCTGCGTCCGACACCACTGCAAGCGACCCCGTGAGCACACCGACGACGAACTCCACGACCATGAAGCCGATGACGAGCACGAACGCCGCTCGTAGCGCGGATCGGCGTCGAGCGCGGAGGTCGTCCATGCGCCCAGAGTATTGGCGATGGCAGCACGATTCGTGGCAAGCGGGCTAGAACCCGAACGCAACCGCTTTCGTGGCGTCGCCGAAGAAGGCGAGCAGCTGTGGGAAGATCCCGACCAGGATCACGGCGACCACGGCGATCCCCATGGCCAGGCCGAGCGATGGAGCGAGCGGGCGGGCCGCCGCCTCGGGCACCGCCAGGGTCTCCGGCGCCGGATCCATCCACGCCGTCTTCACGACCCGGGCGTAGTAGTAGAAGGCGATCACGGCATTGAGGGCGGCGATCGCCGCCAGCACCGCGCCCCATGTTCCGGTGTCGTTCAGCACCGCACGGAACATCACCAGCTTGGCGAACCATCCGGCCAGCGGCGGGATCCCGGCGAGAGAGAAGAAGAACAGCGCCACGGCGGTGGCGAGGCCGGGGGCGTATCCGAACAGGCCGGCGAAAGAGCCTACGTCTGATTCGCCGGTTTTGTCGGCGACCGCCATGACTACGGCGAACGCCCCCAGGTTCATGAACGCGTAGATGAGCAGATAGGTGACGGTGGCGAAGAACGCTTCCTCGAGCCCGGCGCCGTCGTAGACGGCAGCCATGGCAAAGGGCACGAGGATGAACCCGCCGTGAGCCACGGACGAATAGCCCAGCAGTCGAACGACGTCGTTCTGTCGGAGGGCGACGAGGTTGCCGACCGTCATGGAGGCAGCGGCGAGGATCCATATTGCGGGACCCCAGATGTCGCGGACATCGGGGAATGCCAGGTAACAGACTGCGAGCAGGCCGACGAACCCGGCGGCCTTGGAACCGACCGAGAGATAGGCGGCCACCGGAATCGGAGCGCCCTCGTAGGTGTCCGGCGCCCAGAAGTGGAACGGAACGGCGCTGACCTTGAATCCGAACCCGACGATGATGAAGAGCAGCCCGAGCACGAACACCGGCTCACCCCCGAGGTCGGCGGCCGCGACCACCGACCGGATCCCTTCGAACGTGATCTCGCCGGTGGCCCCGTACACCAGCGACATGCCGAATACCAGGATGGTCGCCGACAGAACGCCCACGAGGAAGAACTTGAGGGCTGCTTCGTTCGACCGGGCGTCTCCTTTGCGCCACCCGGCCAGGAGGAACGAGGGCGCCGTCACCAGCTCGAGCCCGATGAACATCGTGAGGAGATCCCGGGACGATGCCATCACCACCGCACCCAGGACCGAGGCGAGCAACAAGAAGTAGAACTCGCTCTGGTAATAGCGGTCGGACTCGACGAAGCCCACCGCCAGCAGCAGCGAGATGAACCCCGTGGCGACGAAGAGGGCTTTGAGGATCAGCGCGAAGTCGTCGACGACGTAGGAGCCGCCGAGCATCGTGATGGTCTCGTCGCGCAGGACGCCGAGCGTGAGGATGGGGACCACCGTGGCGAACAGGCCGGTGAGCCCCGCGACCGCGGTCCAGTACTTGGGGATCGGCACGAGGTCGAGCAGCAACACGGCCGCGATCGTCACCGCAAGGACGATCTCGGGAGCGAGGCCGTGGTAGTCGATCATCCGAACGTTCTCTCCACAAGGGACACGACGGCGTCATTCGTGGCACCGAACACCGCTTTCGGCCAGATGCCGATGATGAGCGTCGCCAGCACGAGCGGAACCCATGCCGCCAATTCGAACCCGTCGGCGTCGTGGAACTCCTTCGATGCCCACTCCGCCGGCACCTCACCGAGGTTGACCCGCTGCAGCATCCACAGGAGGTACCCGGCGGTGAGCACGGTCCCCACGGCACCCAGCACCATGGCCGTGCGGAAGACGCCGAGGTTGAGGCCGTCGAGCGGATTGAACGAGCCGAGCAGGGCCATGAACTCGCCCCAGAACCCGGCAAGGCCGGGCAAGCCGAGCGATGCCATCGCGGTGAACCCGAGGATGCCGCCCAGGACCGGCATCAGTTTCATGTTGCCGCCCAGCCTCGACATCTCCCGGGTGTGGTATCGGTGCTGCATCGATCCGGCCAGGAAGAACAACAGGCCGGTGATGATGCCGTGGGCGACCATTCCGATCACGGCGGCGTTGATCCCGATGTCGGTGAGCGTGGCGATGCCGAGCATGACGAATCCCATGTGCCCGACCGAGGAGAACGCGATGAGACGTTTGACGTCGGTTTGGGCGAGGCATGCCAGGGAGCCGTAGATGATCGAGATGACCGCCAGGATTGCGATCGCCGGAGCCCAGTCCTGAGCCTGCTGGGGAAGGATCGGCAGGCTGATGCGCACGAAGCCGTACGTGCCGAGCTTCAGGAGGATGGCCGCCAGCAGCACCGAACCGACCGTCGGCGCCGCGGTGTGGGCGTCGGGCAGCCACGTGTGGAACGGCCACATGGGAACCTTCACCGCGAACCCGAGGAAGAGCGCGGCAAACACCCAGAACCCGAAGGTTCCGGTGAACACGCCGGCCCGGCCGAGCTCGGACAGTGCGACCATGTCGAAGGTGTTGGGCTCGGCCTTGAAGAACAGCGCCAGGAAGCCGAGCAGCATGAATGCCGACCCGAACAGGGTGAAGAGGAAGAACTTGATCGAGGCGTAGAGGCGCATCTCGACCTCGACTCCGAGGCCGGCGAGACGCCGTTTCGTTCGATCACCCCAGATGCCGATCATGAAGTACATCGGCAGGAGCACGACCTCGAAGAAGACGAAGAACAGAATCAGGTCGAGCGCCACGAAGGTCCCCGCCATGCCCGTCGCCAGCACGAGCATCAGCACGAGAAACGCCTTCGGGTTGTGCGGCTCCGGCCAGTGATTCCACGAGTAGATGACCGACAGGACGGTGATCGCCGTGGAGAGCACGAGAAGGGGCAAGCTGATGCCGTCGACGCCGATGTGGAACCGGCTCGAGATGGCCTCGATCCAGGCGAGATCGGTGCCCATCTGGAATTGCGACGTATCGCCGTAGTCGAAGCGGAGCGCGACGATGATCGACGTCAGGAGGGACAGCGACGCGAACACCAGGGCGGTCGACTTCACGGCGAGCTCGTTGCGGCGCGGCAGAGCCATCACGACGGCGGCACCCACCAGGGGTAGGAAAACCGTCAGGCTGAGACCCCAGCCGTTGTCGAACCATTCCATATTCGCTCGTCCCTCCTATGCGAAGATGATGAATCCGGCAGCGAGCAGGACTGCGCCTGCCACCACTACCGCTGCGTATTGCTGAACCTTTCCCGTCTGCGTCAAGCGCAGCGCTCCGCCGGCTTCGCCGGTGACGGCACCCGCGGCGTTGATCCCGAAGTCGATCCCCAGCTGATCCAGAATGTCGTACACGAACCGCGCCGCCACCCGGGTGGCGACGCCGGCGGCGTTCACCGCGAAGTCGATGATGCGGTCGTTGCTCCAGTTGACGGCGGCAGCGATCTGCAGTCGCGTCGGGTTGATGATGCCCTTCATGTAGAAGTCGTCGATGAAGTACTTGTTCTCGAGTATCGGGTAGAGCACCGGAATCGAGAAACGGTCCCGCGCCGCCTGGCTCTCGGCGTCCCTGAAGAACAGGACGTAGGCGGCGGCGATACCGGCCAGCGCCACGAGCAACCCTATGCCACCGACGACGAAGTCGATGCTCTCGGGGTGATACTCCTGGGGAACGAAGACCCGGGCCGTCACCCAGTCGGTGAAGCCCGTGTAGAGACCCGGCACGTTCAAGAACCCGAAAAAGACCGCACCGGCCGCCAGACCGTACAGCGGGACGGTCATGATCGGGGGCGATTCGTGGGGCTGGCCCTGGCCCCGGTACTCCCCGAAGAACGTGAGGAAGACCGCCCGCCCCATGTAGAAGGCCGTGACGAAGGCCCCGGCGGTAGCGACGACCAGCGCCGCCGTGTAGCCGTCGTGGTTGAGGGTTGCCAGGATCTCGTCTTTCGACCAGAAGCCGGCAAAGGGAAGGATCCCGGCCAGGGCCAGCGACCCGATGACGAAGGTGCGGAACGTGTGCGGCATCGCACTGCGCAGCCCGCCCATGTCGCTCATGTTGTTGGAATGAACGGCGTGGATCACCGAACCGGCGGCGAGGAAGAGCAGGGCCTTGAAGAACGCATGCGTGAAGAGGTGGAACAGACCGGCGGTGTAGGCGCCGGCTCCGACGGCGGCCGTCATGTAGCCGAGTTGTGACAGCGTCGAGTAGGCGAGGACCTTCTTGATGTCGTCCTGCACCAGGGCGATCAAGCCGGTGGCGAACAGGGTGATCACGCCGATGGTGATGAGCAGCCAGCGAATGTCGCCGGCGACCGCCGGGGCATCGAACACGGGGAACATGCGGGCAATGAGGTAGACGCCGGCGGTGACCATGGTGGCGGCGTGCATCAACGACGACACCGGGGTGGGCCCGGCCATGGCGTCGGGCAACCACACATGGAGAGGGAACTGGCCCGACTTGCCCATGGCGCCCAGGAAGATCAGCAGGGCACCGGCGACGGCGAACCCGCTCGAGATGGCGCCGCTCTCGACGGCCTCGAACACGTCGAGGAACCTGAAGGAACCGGCCCCGATGGCGAACACGATCACACCAAGGAACAGCCCGATATCCGCGATCTTGTTGGTGATGAACGCCTTGTTCCCGGCCCAGACGTTCTCCATGTCCTCCCAGTAGTGACCGATGAGCAGGTACGAGGAGAGACCGACGCCCTCCCACCCGACGATGAGCTGGATCATGTTCGGGGCCGAGACCAGGACGAGCATCGTCCCGGCGAACAGCGTGAAGGCGGCGAAGAACCACGTGAAGCGAACGTCGCCTTCCATGTAGCCCTTGGCGTACGTGAACACGAAAAAGCCGACGACGCCGACGAGGAAGTACATCATGATGGACAGCCCGTCGACGGTCCAGCCCCACTCGAGAACCAGATCGCCCAAGCCGGGCACGGTGCCGGCGTCGACGAGAGTCACGTGGTCCTCGAACCCCATCGGAGTCATCGCATGACCGATGAGCAACGCCGTGCCGTACACCGCGACGAAGCCGAGAGCACCGACCGCGAGTTCCCAGCCCTTGTAGGGCAGGCGTTTGCCGAAGAACACGATGGCGGCGGCGGCCACGAGCGGCACGACCGGGATGAGCCACGCCCACTCGGCGAGGAAACCGCCGACGAGTTCTACCTTCTCGCCTTCTTCGGCCGCAAGGAACATGAGGTCGGTCACGGGATCACCACTTCATCAAATCCAGTTCATCGACGTTCGCCGAGCGGCGGGCGCGGAAGATCATGAGCACGATGGCGATCCCGATCCCGACCTCGGCGGCGGCGACCGTGATGACGAAGAGGGCGAATACCGATCCGGTGAACAGGGGATCGTCGTGGAACGCCCCAAAGGCGACCAGGTTGATGGTCACTGCCGACAACATGAGTTCGATCGAGAGCAACACGAGGACCGCATTGCGGCGGACGAGGAGGCCGTAGACACCCAGCGCGAACAGGGCTGCAGACAGGACGAGGAACTGCGAGACGATCACAACAGCCTCCAGCCACCAGCCGCCGGCCACCGGCAAGCGCTCATCCCGAAACCTCCGCGTCCTCGGACACGTCCACGTCTCGTCGGGCAAGAACGATGCCGCCGATGAGTGCGGCGAGAAGCAGGAACGAAACCACCTCGAAGGGGATGACGAACCGATCGAAGAGCGTGGTCCCGAGATCCCCGGTCCGTTCGACCCGGCCGACGAGCTCGAGATTCTCGAATGAAGCGACCGAGGCTCCGGCGAGGACACCGAAAACGGCGAACGCCACCATCGCCGCCGGCCAGCGCCGGGCGTGGTCGAGTTCGACGTCGGCGCCGATCGGAGCGCGGGTGATCATGATGCCCATCAGGAAGAGAACCACAACGGCGCCGATGTACACCAGCACGACGGTCCAGGCCACGAACTCGGCACCGAGAAGAAGAAACAGGGCCGCCGACCCGGCCAGGGTGGCAACCAAGAACAAGACCGCATGGACCACGTTCTTGCTCGTGACGACCCGGAACGCAGCGACGAGCATCACCGCGGCGATGGCGGCGAACACCCAGTTCTGAGGCTGCTCGATCCAGTCGACGAAGTCCATCAGCTCTCCAGCGGTGGCGGATCGGGGACGGTCGTGAGCCAGTCGGTCAGGCGCTCCTTGTCGTGGAGCATCGCCGAGATGTCACGTTCCGAATACTCGTACTCGGGACTCCAGTAGAGAGCGTCGAACGGACACACCTCGACGCAGATCCCGCAGTACATACAGAGTGCGTAGTCGATGTCGAACCTGTCGAGCACGGCCCGGCTCCGGGGCCGGCCCCCCGGCTTCGACGGCGGTTGCTCCTCCTTGTGGCCCTCGATGTAGATGCACCAGTCCGGGCATTCGCGAGCGCACAGCATGCACACGGTGCAGTTGTCGACGTCGAGGGCGATGACGCCGCGCGCCCGCGGCACCGGGATCTCCTTTTCCAGCGGGTAGTTGACCGTCACCGGCTTCGTGAAGAGTGTCTTCAGCGTCAGCCACATGCCCTTGGCGAGGCCGGTGAGCGGGATCTTGGGTAGGGGCCGGGTTGCCATCTAGAACGCCACCTTGAACACGGCGGTCACAGCGATGTTGGCCAGGGCGATGGGAATCAGCCACTTCCAGGCCAGGCTCTGCAGCTGGTCCTCCCGGAGGCGCGGGAACGTCCAGCGCATCCAGATGAAGAGAAACACCAGCACGCCGACCTTGCCCACGAGGACCATCGGACCGACGAAGTCGGCCGCATCGGCCGGGATACCGGGGAAGTAGTAGCCACCGAGGAACAGGGTGGAGGCAATGGCCGCCAGGCCCACCATGCCTGCGTACTCACCGAGGAAGAACATCGTGAAACGCAGGCCCGAGTACTCCGTCAGGTACCCCATGACGAGTTCCGACTCGGCGATCGGCATATCGAACGGCGTCCGCGACAGTTCGGCGAGGCTGGCGATGAGGAAGATCGCAAACCCGACGATCTGGCCGACCATGATGAACGGGAGCCCGATGTCGGTCCCGGGAATGGTGTAGAGAGCGTCGATCCCCTGGGCGTCGACGATGCCCGGCAGCGACAGCGTCTCGGCCTGCACGGCAACACCGACGGCGGCGAGCACGAGGGGCAGTTCGTAGGCGATGAGCTGGGCACCGGCGCGCAGCCCGCCCATGAGCGAGTATTTGTTGGCCGACGACCACCCTGCCATCAACACGCCGATGGTGGAGATCGACGACACCGCGAGGAGATAGAAGAGGCCGAGGTCGAGATCGCGGATGATGAGCCGCGGACCCCACGGAATGATGACGAACGTCGCCAGGGTCCCCGCCAGCACCACGTACGGCGCAAACTTGAACACGTACTCATCGGCGTCGTCGGGGACGAGATCTTCCTTCTGGATGAATTTGAGTCCGTCGGCCAGCGGCTGCGCCCATCCCCAGCGGCCCCCGGCGAAATACGGCCCGATGCGGCTCTGCATGTGCGCCGAGATCTTGAGCTCGCCGTAGATGGCCACGAGTGCCAGGCCGGGCACGACGGCTGCGATGAGCCCGAGCTTGATCACCAGCAGCACCCAGAAGTTCGACAAGAGATCGGCGAAGACCACCGGAGGCGCCATCACAGTGTCTCCCCTGAAGTACATCCCCAGTCTCCAGTCTCCAGTCCCCAGCCGGATTTGGCTGGCTGGAGGCTGGCGGCTGGTGGCCGGTAGCTCGCCTTCATCGGTCCACGTCTCCCAGCACGAAGTCGAGCGACCCGAGGATGGCGATGATGTCGGGAACGAGCGCACCTTCGAGCAGCCACGGCATGACCGAGAGATTGCTGAACGAGGCCGAGCGGATCTTGACCCGGTACGGGATCCGCCCACCCTCGGAGACGATGTAGTAGCCCATCTCGCCTTTCGGGTTCTCGGCGCGGACGTAGATCTCGCCTTTGGGCACCTTGATGATGCGCGGCACCTTGGCCTGCAGCGGCCCGGAGGGCAGTCCCTCGATGGCCTGAGAGATGATGCGCGCCGCCTGGCGAACCTCCTCGAGGCGGACCATGTAGCGGTCGTAACAGTCGCCGGTGGTCCCCACCGGGATGTCGAACTCGTAGCGGTCGTACGGCAGGTAATCCTCGATCCTGCGCAGATCGAACTGGACGCCCGACGCACGCAAGTTGGGTCCGGACACGCCGAATGCCTTCGCCTTGTCGGCAGGGATCACGCCGACGCCCTTCGTCCGGGCGAGGAAGATCTCGTTGCCCGAGACGAGGCTGTCCATGTCGTCGGCGATCGCCGTCATGCGCGCCATCGATTCGCGGGTACCGTCGAGGAAGCCCTTGGGGATGTCGAGGGACATCTTCTTCGTCTGGGCACCCTGGCCCACCGCCGGCTTCACCCCACCGATCCGGTTGAAATTCGGGTGAAAGCGTCCGCCGGTCAAGCCCTCCATGAGGTCGAGGATTCGCTCCCGCTCGCGCAGGGCGTGCATGAGCGGAGTCGCAGCGCCGATCTCGAGCGGATAGGAGGACAGGAAGATGAGGTGTGACGAGAGCCGCGCCATCTCGGTGAGGATCAGCCGGATGGCCGTGGCCCGTTCGGGTACCTCGATGTCCATCAAGCGCTCGGCCGCAACGATGAACGGCACCTCGTTGGCGAATCCCGACACCCAGTCGATCCGGTTGACCAGGGCCGTTATCTGGGCGTAGGTCCGCACCTCGGACAGCTTCTCGTATCCACGGTGCATGTAACCGACGACGGGTTCGACCGAGTTGATCCGCTCGCCGTCGACCTGTGCCACCAACCGCAGCACACCGTGGGTCGAGGGATGCTGGGGACCGATGTTCAGCGTCATGTCCGGCGTCTCGAGTTCGACCGATACCGCTGCGTCCGAGAGATGCACCATCGCCTGCGGGTTGACGGTCATTCGCTCTCACCTTCGTCGCCACCACCGTCACCGGCCTCCACGTTGTCCTCGGAGGGCATACCCTCGACGTCGACGGTTCCCGGCCACGGTTTGACCTCGCGGCTCAGCAATGCGTAGTCCTTGCGGAGCGGGAAGCCTTCGAACGCGTCCGGCAGGTACAGCTTGACCAGCTTCGGATGCCCCCGGAAGTCGATGCCGAACATCTCGTGTGTCTCGCGCTCGTGCCAGTCGGCGCCCCCGAAAATGCCCGAGATCGTGTCGATCGCGGCATCCTCCTTCGGAACGGACGTGGAAAGGATCACGAGATCGGCACTCGTCGTCGTCCCGAGGCAGGCGAGAAGCTCGAACCGCTCCTCGGTGTCGTCCGGGTTCTGGAGTGGTTCCCCGACCGCGACGTCGCGAGCCCAGTCGACGGCGGAGAGCCACGACAAGTAGTCGAGTCCGTGGTCTCTGGCTGCGATCACCGCGTGCACCCACGCAGCCCGATCGACGTAGACCTTGACCGTTCCGTGATCGGCGGTCCACCGGTCCGCACCGACGGCGGCGGCGATCCCGGCCGCGAAATCCTCGAGGCCGCCCGCGTCGCCCGCTGCAGCCTCGGTCGTCGCGGCGTCAGACGGGCTGTCGGTCACGCTCGCTCCACTTCTCCCTGACGTCCTCGTTGGTGATCTGCTGCTGGAGGAGCACGATGCCTTCCATCAATGCCTCCGGTCGCGGCGGGCAGCCCGGCACGTAGACGTCGACGGGGAGGATCTGGTCGACGCCTTTCGTGACGGAGTACGAATCCCAGTAGGGACCGCCGCAGTTCGAGCACGACCCCATCGAGATGACGTACTTCGGCTCGGGCATCTGGTCGTAGAGGCGGCGGATCGCCGGGGCCATCTTGTCGGTGACCGTTCCGGCCACGATCATCAAGTCGGCCTGGCGGGGAGAAGCCGGCAGCGGGATGATGCCGAAGCGCATGAAGTCGTAGCGGGGCCCGGAGGCGGCCATCATCTCGATGGCACAACAGGCCAGGCCGAACTGGAACATCCACAGCGAGTACTTGCGGGACCAGTTGAGGAGCCACGAAACCGGCTTGATTCCGCCGAACTTGTCGATCACTCCCACCGCAGGACTCCCTTGCGGATGGCGTAGACCAGGCCGAGAACGAGCACGACGATGAAGATGAGCATCTCGACGAGGATGAACAGGCCGCGGTCGATCTGGGCGAAGTCCTCGATCTTGATCGCCCACGGGAAGATGAATACGGCTTCGACGTCGAAGATCAGAAACAGCAGGGCGAAGATGTAGTACCTGATGTGGGACTGACTCCAGCCGCCTCCGACCGAGTCGATGCCGCACTCGTAGACGGTCGACTTGACCTTCGACGGCTTGTCGGGACGGATGAGTCGTGACAACCCCATGGCCACCCCGACCAGCAGGACTCCGAGACCCAGGAAGGCGGCGACCGTGATGTAGTCGTGAAAGTACTGCGTCACCGCTTCCGAGTCCCTCTCCTCCGCTGCCTGGTCCGGCCCGGCGTGAGTATAGGAACCGGCCTTAGCGCGACAAATCAGCCCGGAGCGGCTCGACTCGTTACGCTCGCCGCGTGACCCGACTCCGGCTTCCCGATTACACAGGAGCGTCCCTCGTGAATCTCGTTGCCGAGATCGAGCGGAGGTTGAGCGGTGCGGCGGGTGCAACGGGGCTGCGTGGCGACTGGGATTTCCCGGACGCGCGCACCTACGTGCTCGTCGTGTTCGACGGGCTGGGTACGACCCAACTCGCCCATCCGGCGGCAGCGAGCATGGTCGGATCGCTGGTCCGCTCCCTCGACGCCCCGTTCCCGACCACGACGACGGTGAGCCTGGCCACGATCGCCACCGGACTCCCACCGTCGCAACATGGACTGCTCGGCTACCAGTTGTGGCTTCCCGACGCGGGGGCGGTGGTCAACACCATCAAGTGGATCACGTTGTGGGGGGACCCCGTCGACTACGACTACGACGGATTCCTTCCCGCCCCGAATCTGTGGGAGCGGCTCCGTGCGGCCGGAATCGAGACGCTGACCGTGCAGCCGTACAACTTCGGGGGCAGCCCGATGAGCAGGATGTTGTACCGGGGGTGCCGCTTCGAGCCGATCTATTCGGAGGACGACATCGTTGCCGCCACCATCGACATGGCGGCGCAGCCGGAACGGCTGATCTTCACCTACGTGCCGCACGTCGACTTCGCCGCGCACGTCTTCGGGCAGGATTCGGAGCAGTACGCAACCGCGTTGAAGATCGCCGACGACATCTGGTCGCGCCTGGCGGCGCGACTGCCCGCCGGAGCGGTCCTGATCGGTACCTCCGATCACGGCCATGTCGATTTCCCGAAGCACCGACAGTTCAAGATCCCGAAGGCCGACCACGAGTCCAGGATGTTCTACGGGGACTCCCGAGCCGTGTTCGTCAAGGGCGAAGGGGCGTCGCTGGCCGTCGATCTGCCGGCGACCTGGCTGAGCCGGCGGGAGGTGATCGACTGGTGGGGGCCCGGCCCCCGGCATGCTGCCTTCGATGACCGGGTGCCGGACGGCATCCTGCTTGCCGACGACGACGCTGCGATTCTTCACCGGTTCAGCGACGACCGCATGACCGGCATGCACGGGGCGCTGACGGACGCAGAGGTGAAGGTGCCGTTGTTGTTGCATCCCGGCTCCGCATCGTGAAGCGATGCCGGACGGCGGGGCGGCCCAGGATGGTGCTGTCGCCGGCTACCGACCGATGTCTACGAAGAGTCGCTGGGCGGCGAAACTCCCCAGGCCGACCTTGTTGCTGCCGTCCACCTGGACCGTGAGCGTCCCCGTCGGCGCCCTGCGGACTACCTGCACCAGGGCGCCGGGGCGGAGGCCGGCATCGTCGAGATAGCCCATCATCTCGTCGTCCAGCTCGAGTTCCTCGGAGATCCGCTCGAGCGGAAAGGTCTCACCGGGTTCCATGGCGGCCACCGCCTTCATCGGCGGCGGCTTGTACCCCGCCCCCGGGATCGGATTGCCGTGCGGGCAGGTCTGTGGATCGTCCATCACCGCCCACATCGCCTTCTCGACGTCGTCGGAGATCGTGTGTTCCCAGACCGCGGCCTCGGCGTGGACCTTGACCCAGGGCAGCCGCAGCACCTCGGCGAGGAAGCGTTCCGCGAGGCGGTGGCGGCGGACGACGACCTCGGCGAGGTGGCGGCCCTCGGCGGTCAGCTTCACCTCGGGGTCGAGTTCGACGAGGCCGTCGGCGGCCATCTTGCGCAGCATCTCCGACACGCTGGCGCGAGTGACGCCGAGCCAGTCGGCGATCCGGGCGCCGATGACCTCGATCCCCTCTTCTTCGATCTCCCAGATCGCCTCGGCGTATTCGCGGAAGGTCGCCCGGTATTCCTCGGCCATACCGGCGATCGTAGCCAGCGGTCCCCGCTGCGCCATACGGCGGCCGTTAGGCATGCCTTACAGATACGGTAAGGTGCATTTGCACTACCGGCATAGTGGAATTAAATAGGACGACATGCGACGCATCTTCACCCTCGCCCTTGCCGCCGCCCTGCTCGCATCGGCATGCTCCTCCGACGACTCGTCGATCACGGTGTACTCCGGCCGAAGCGAGGAGCTCGTCGGCCCCCTCATCGACCGGTTCATCGACGAGACCGGGATCGATGTCGCCGTCCGCTACGGCGGCAGCGCTGAACTCGCTGCGACCCTGCGCGAAGAAGGCGGCAACACCCCCGCCGACGTCTTCTTCGCCCAGGATCCGGCTTCCCTGGGAACCGTTGCGCTCCAGGGGCTCTTCATCGAGTTACCCGCAGACATCCTGCGAACCGTCGATCCCGGTTTCTCCGACACCGCCGGCCGCTGGGTGGGAACCTCGGGCCGCGTCCGCACCCTCGTGTACCGAAACGACGACGTGGCAAGCGCGGATCTCCCGGCCACCGTTGCCGACCTCACCGACCCGAAGTGGAAAGGTCGCATCGGGATTGCGCCCGGCAACGGATCCTTCCTGGCGTTCGTGGCGGCGATGATCGTCATCGAGGGCGAAGACGCCACCAGGGATTGGCTCGAAGGGCTCGCCGCCAACGACCCGGTCACCTACTCCGGGAACTCCGTCATCGTCGCGGCCGTCGACGACGGCGAAGTCGACGTGGGACTGGTCAACCACTACTACCTGCTGCGACGTATCGACGAACTCGGGACCTCCGATGCCGTCAACCATTTCTTCCCCGAGCCGAACCCCGGCGGCCTCGTGATGCCGGCCGGCGCCGGTGTGCTGGCGGCCAGCGACAACCAGGCAGATGCCCTGGAGTTCGTGCGGTACCTGCTCTCGGCCGATGCTCAGGCCTTCTTCGCCGACGAGACGTTCGAATACCCGCTCGTTGCGGGCGTGCCGGCGAACCCGGCACTGCCGCCCCTCCAGCTACTCAACCCACCGACACTCGACCTGTCGCAACTGGCGGGTGCCCTCGATCGCGCCACCGACCTGGTCGCCGAAGCCGGACTCTTGTGACCGTTCCGGCTCCAACCCACGACGACCTCGAAGTTGGAGCGGCGCTCGAACTCCCCCGACCGGCGCCGCCGCGTGGTCGCCGCCCTCGCGCCCCCCGGTACCTGTGGTTCGTTGCCGCGGCCGCCCTGATCCCGATCCTCCTCCCCTTTGCCGGCCTCATCGCGCGCGTCGTCGACGGTGGCGGTCGCTCCGTCGACGTCCTCCTGGCCGGTCGCACCGCACGGCTCGCCGTGAACACGACATTGCTGACGCTGACGGTGACCGCCGCGGCCTCCGCCCTGGGAGTAGCGGCTGCGTGGCTCATCGTGCGCACCGACCTACGCATGCGGGGGATATGGACGGTTCTCGTGGCGCTGCCGCTGGTCATCCCCTCCTACGTCATTGCCCTGACGTTCATCTCGTCGTGGGGACCGGCCGGCCTCATCGCCGACGCCACCGGGATCGGGCTCCCGTCGGCACGCGGATTCTGGGGAGCGACCGCAGCCCTGACCC
>JBFIQU010000014.1:0-17407 GCA_041609395.1 Acidimicrobiia bacterium
GCCGACCGATCCACTCCACTCGCCGTCGACGAAAATCGGCAGGTTGAGCTCGGAGGCCACCCCGGATTGCTCGTAGTACGCCCGCTCCGGTCCATCGAGGGCCCGGGTGCGAAGATCGGCGGTCATCCCGGCCGAAAGCGCTGCATATGAGGTTGCGAGCAGGGCATACGGCGCTTGATTGACGAAGACCTCTCCGGTCACGGGATCGGTCCACACGTCATTGAGCAGCAAATCCCGCTTCCCGGGCGCCGCCACCTCGTGCACGATCTTCGCCATGAGGCCCTGTGCCGGGTGTTCGACGTTCACGTCGACGAAGACGTAGTCGACGCCCGTGGCGGCGATCAGCGCGTCGAGCGCGGCGTCGACGGAGGCTCCATCCGGATCCGTGAGCAAGCTGCGAGAACAGGCGGCCAGGGCCCTCTCGTAACGGACCCGCCCGTCGAGCGATGCGATGAGCTCGTCGGTTTTCGCTTCTGCGCTGCGGCGGCGCCAGAACGAGCCGACCATGCCGGCGACCGAGGTGAGAAGCTCGAGCTCCTCCGCGGTCCAGGTGCGGATCTCAGCCGTCGTGACGCCGAAGATCCCCACCCACTCGGTCCCGATGAAGATCGGGATGTCGACCTCGGATGCGACGTCGCTGTCTTCGTAGAGGTCCCGTTCCGTGCCGCTCAGTTCGGTCACATCGAACGCGAAGACCCGTCGCTGTGAAAGCACGGCACGTGCCTTTGGCATGCGGTCCCACGGCACTCGCTGCCACTTGGCCATCACCCACTCAGGGTCGCCGGCAGCCGTGGCGATGATCGTGGAGCACAAGCCCAGCTCGGGGTCGTCGTCGTTGCGCTCGACGAAGACACCGGAGGCGCCGAGTCCCGGCCGGAGGACCTCCAGAGCCATCTGAAGCGCGCCGTCGTCGTGGCCGTCGAGGAGATGGTGGGAGGCGGCACTCACCGCTTCGGCGATCTGGATCCGCCGGTTCTGGGTGGCGGCGTGCGTCATCAGCATGTGTTTGAGGTAGACGAGAACCAGCATGAGCATGATCGAGAACACGCCTGCTGCAGCCGCTCCCAGCACCTGCGGATCGAGCGCACCGGTGTCGATGTCGAGCAGCGGTGGAAGGGCGGCCGCAGCGAGGGCCCACAGCAGGACGTATGCGGCGGCGACCAACGCCGTACCTGATGGGAGCAGGAATACGGCCGTCGTGCCGAAGTACGCCACCATGAACGCGAGAGCGAAGTCGGGGGCATTCAGGTAGGTGAGGAGCGCTCCCGACAGCGTGATGTCGGCGGCGATCGAGGCTGCGGTGCGGGCGTCGGTCTTGAGTCGATAGATGGCGTCTGCCAGGGGAATGAAGCACACCATCGTGGCGTACAGCAGCGGGGCGTATTCGTAGACGGCGAACAAGGTGCCGCCGGCCACGATGGCGGTGGCAAGACCCACCACCCGCATCTGGTGCCAGGTCCTCCGCACTTCGTGCGGTGGTTGACCGCGATGTGTCAGTACGGCGCGCGGTATGGGGTGGTTGCGATCGATCACGTCCCGATTCCGGTTTCCTCCGTCGCTCCTCTATCGGACGGCTTGACGGTGTCGTTGAGGCCCCATCGGTCCCCCAAAGCCGGTTGCGGGCACGGGGGCGATGGTACGGTTTCGCCCGTCCGGTGAGGAGGATTTCCCTGGCCACCAGCACTGCGGCATTCGGGTCGGGCAAGCGCGAGAATCACGACGCCAGCTCGTTCTACGACCGGAAGATGAGTTCGGCGACGGCCGCACAGCCGTCGTCCACCCCGGTCGAGCCGCCCGCCGACGTCCTCGACCGGTTCTATTGCCAGTCCTCGGAATCGATGGACCAGCTGCCGGACGACTGCGTAGCGCTGATGGTGACGTCACCGCCGTACAACGTCGGCAAGGAGTACGACCAGGACCTGTCGCTGTCGGAGTATCTCGATCTCCTCAAGAAAGTCCTGGTCGAGACCTTCCGTGTCCTGGAACCGGGAGGGCGCGTGGCGGTCAACGTCGCCAACCTGGGGCGAAAGCCGTATCTGCCGCTCAACCATCATGTGGCGTCGCTCCTCACCGAGATCGGCTATCTCATGCGCGGAGAGATCGTGTGGCAGAAGGCCAAGGGAGCAGGAGGCTCCTGTGCGTGGGGTTCCTGGATGTCGGCCAAGAACCCGACACTTCGGGACGTGCACGAGTACATCCTCGTCGCATCGAAAGGCTCGTTCGGCCGGCAGCGGAACGGCGTGAGCACCATCGGGCGGGACGAGTTTCTGGAGGCGACTGTCTCGTTGTGGAGTATTCCTCCGGCGTCGGCGCGCCGGGTCGGCCACCCGGCACCGTTTCCCGAGGAGCTGCCGCGACGCCTCATCGAGTTGTATACCTACGAGGGGGATCTGGTCCTCGATCCGTTCGTGGGCGCAGGGGCGACGGCGGTGGCAGCGGTCGTCACCGGCCGGCGGTACGTGGGCTACGACACCGTTCCGGAGTATCTGGATATCGCCCGAACGCGGGTCGACGAAGCTCGCCGCGATCCGGCCGGGTAGCGTCACGGCGGTGTTTGAGCGCACGCCGAGTGAACGAGCGATGGTGCGAGCCATTCCCTACCTCGCGGCCGGGGCGGCGGCGGCGCTGCCCTTACTCCTCGTTCCGCAGACCGCGCACTACCTCACGCTGTCCACCGTGCATCTGAGTGCGGTCGTTCTGCTCGGTCTGGCGCTGGCGTTTCACCTCAGTGAACTGACCGAGGAGCCGGGTTGGTTCGAGGGGTATCTGGTCAAGGCGTCGACCCGCCGTCTGCTGGCCGCCGTCTTTGCGGTCGTTCTCACTACGGGGGTGGTCGCGCTGGTAACGCTGGCAACGGCGGCCGCGTTGCGAATCCAGCCCTCCCTCCAGTTCCTCCAGCTGCTGTCGGCTCTCGACATAGCGTGGGCCGGGGCCGCCATCGTTATCGGGTTGCGGCGCTGGGCCGGGACGCGCGCTGCGATCGCCGGTGGGCTGGTCCTGGGAGTCGTCTGCGTGTGGTCGGTCTGGCGCTACCTGCGGAACGTCGGGTTCGAAGCCGACGGGGGGTGGAGGGTCGATGGCGGCGCCCTTCTCGAGTTCGTGTTGCCGTACGACATGGCGGCCGCCGTCATCGCCGTCGTCGTATTGGTGGTCGGCACTCGCAGGTCTCACGCAATCGCGCAGCCCAGCGTCCAGTCGTAATCGAGATACCCCACCCGTACCGCTTCAGGTAGCTCCTCGCGGATGTCTCTGGGAAGCCACCGACGGACCGAATCCACGAGCCGATCGGACCGTGGAGGAATCCAGGCCGGCATTCGGTGCGGGCGCGTGAAATCGCCGCCGTACCAGCGCAGGATGCGTGACAGCTTCAGCATGCGCTGTCCGGGCAGATATTCGACTCCGCCGGTTGCGAAGAAGTGCCGGCTCTGATCCTCGAGCTGCTCGTCGAGGTCCCTTGCACGAAAGGGCTCGGGGCGCAGCGTCGGGCAGGAAAGGGAACCACATGCGATCGCAAAGTGGATCCGGGGGTCTCCGAACCGCCGAAGTTTGCCGTGCTCGATGTCATTCATGGACAGCTTGCGTCCTGCGATTGTGGCGACCGGTCGGGTGAACGTGTTGTTCAGACGGAGCACACTGTCGGCGTCGTTCCGGTATGCCTCCAGAGCGAGTTCCACTGCGGCGGCGTTGTAGAGGTTCAGCCAGTACGCAAGCGCTTCCGTGGGCGCCAGGAGGTCGGGATCCCGCTGCTCGAGAGACGCTACGTAGCCGGCGAGTCGACGTGCGTGCTCGCTGTCGAGGTTGGCGAGGCCTGCGCTCCGGAGCGCGACGAGTACCGGTTCGAGGGGAGCATGATCGACGGTCCCACTGCCTCCGGGCCGCGGCGGTGGAATGCGGGTGGCCTTCCAGATCTGCCAGGCGGCGCGAATGGGGTTGACACGAGGTGGGCTCACGTCGGTTCAACGGACCGACCACGCCGATTCTTCCCTCACCTGTGGCGCCCGATCAGCCTCCACACGGCGGCGCCGGCAATCCCAACCGGAAGCAGCCATGCCAGGTCGGGGGGTTGCATCGGAGGCGTCGGGCTTCCCGTCGGCTGAAAGACCAGCCAGCGGAACCTGTCGGCCGCTGCGACCGCGGCATCCGGGGAGTACTCCACGCCGACTGCGGTCAGTGAGTCGCGCAGACGGGCTGGATCGCGACGATGGAAGAGGTCGAACACCTCCCGCACGTCGTCGGGGAGCTCGATGCGGTGGGCCACCACGCTGCGGGGCCCCGGAGCCGCCTGGATGGTGGCGCGGGCGGTGATGCGAAGATCCTGGTACCACGGCTCGTCGCCGCGGGCGGAGATCACGTAGATGTTGCCGCCGGCAAACTGGTACCGCAGCACGGTACGCCGCAGGCCGTCGGTGCGATCTGATGTCGTGAGCAACAGGTAGCGGCGGCCGACGAGCCAGCCGAACCCGAGGCGCCACGCCAGGATCCCCAGTGCATCGGAACGATTCACTATGCACAGCAGAGTACCCACCGGGGGCCGGGAGGCGGGTACCGTACGCCGGGTGTCGAGTCATCACTCGGATCGGGCGGAGGCGGCGCGAATCCTGGAACGCTTCCGGGTGTGGGCGGTCGTCGGTTTGTCTCCGGATCCGGCGCGTCCCAGTCATCGAGTGGCACGTTTCCTCCAGGACCGGGGTTACGAGATCGTCCCCGTCTACCCGCGTGGGGGAACGATTCTGGGGGAGCCGACCTACCCGGACGTCTCCTCGATACCTTCGTCTCGTGGGGTCGAGGTCGTCGACATCTTTCGCCGGTCGCATCACGCAGGACGTCATGTCGACGAGGCAATCGCGATGGGAGCCGCAGCGGTATGGCTTCAGCTGGGCGTCGTCGACGGCGCGGCAGTGGAACGGGCCCGAGCGTCCGGACTACTCGCGGTCATGGACCGGTGTCCGGCCATCGAGTACCCCCGCGTCTTCAGAGCCTGAATCGCCTTCACGCAGGTTCCGGGGTCGGACGGACTTCAGAATGAGGTAGCCGGTGATACCGGCGATTGTCGAACCGATGAAGATGCCGATCTTGGCTTGGTCGGTCAGGAGCGCATCGCTGAACGCGAGGCCGGTCACGAACAGGGAGACGGTGAAGCCGATGCCTGCCAGGCTCCCGACTCCCCAGATGTGACTCCACGTCGTATGACGGGGCAGCATGCCGATACGGAACCGCACTGCGATCCACGTGGCGATCCCGACACCGAAGATCTTCCCGGCGACGAGCCCAACGCTCACGCCGAGGGCGACCGGGCTGGTCACGGCTTCCCACACGTCGATCTCTGTGAACCGGACGCCGGCATTGGCGAGTGCGAACACCGGGACGATGAGGAACGAGCTCCATGGATGGAGCGCCTCCTCGAGGCGGCTGAGGGGTGACACCGACTCCCTGGCCACGCGGCTCAATTCGACGGCGTCGTGGTCGACCCGCTCCACCCCCCGGGGGCTACGCGACTCCATGTCGTACCGGCTCAAGATCCATCCGGCCCGTCGCTGGTATTCCTCATCGGTGTACATCGGCCGCGCCGGTGTGAGGAGACCGAAGGCGACTCCGGCGAGAGTGGCGTGGACGCCCGACTCGAGGAGGAAGAACCATGAGAGAACGGCAACAACGGCGTAGAAGGCGACGGCGCGGATCCCGACCCGCTGTGCGATGTAGGTCACGACCATGCCGCCGATGGCAGCTGTCAGCCATCCCATCTTCAGCGTGTCCGTATAGAAGAGAGCAATGACGGCGATGGCGCCGATGTCGTCGACGATTGCGAGTGCCAGCAAGAACAGCTTGGCTCCCGTCGGAACCCGCCTCCCCAGCAGTGAGACGACACCGAGTGAGAAGGCGATGTCGGTGGCCATCGGTATTCCCCACCCTCGTGATGCGTCGCCGCCCCCGACGAAAGCCAGGTAGATGAGCGCCGGGACCACCATGCCGCCGATGGCGGCCACGGCGGGCAGCGCCGCCGCCTTCGGATCGCGCAGGTCGCCGACGACGAGTTCACGCTTGATCTCCAACCCGACGACGAAGAAGAAGATCGCCATGAGACCGTCGTTGACGAGTTCCTGAAGGGTCTCTGAGATGTGCAGCGATCCGATAGAGACGTCGATGTGTGTTCCCCAGAACTCGCGATACGTCTCACCGAACGGCGCATTCGCCCACACGAGGGCAACCAGTGACGCAATGAGGAGAACGACCCCGCCCGAGGCCTCGATATGCGTGAACCGTAGGAGCGGCCGGACGAACCGCGCGGGAACGGGTCGATCCGAGTGAAGCCAGGTGCGGTGGGTGCGTTTCTCAGCCATGAGTCCGGAAAGGGTAGTGGTAGGGCCTGGTCAAAACCGCATGGCTCGTTACCATCCGCCTCCCTTGGACGCAGCTCTGTGCTCGTAGCGATCGTTCTGCTCGTTCTCGGCCTCGGGCTCCTCACCGCCGGCGCCGACCGGTTCGTCGTGGCCGCAGCCCGGCTGGCGCGATCGCTGGGAGCATCGCGTGTGCTCATCGGTGCTCTCGTCGTCGGCCTCGGGACCTCGGCACCCGAGTTGTTGGTGTCGGGCCTTGCCGCCGGTCGCGGCGAACTCGACATCGCCATCGGCAACGTCGTTGGGTCGAACATCTCCAACGTCACGCTCGTGCTCGGCGCCGGAGCCTTGCTTGCCCCCATCGTGTCGCCGCGTGGGGTGCTGCGTCGCGAAGGCATCGTGATGCTCGTGTCGGTAGGGCTGTTCGCCGCCCTGGTGGTCGATCTCGACTTCGTTCGGTGGGAGGGCGCACTCCTTCTGGCCGGTATGGCGGTCGCCGCCGGTTTGCTCGTTCGCTGGTCGGCGCGCCGAGGTGAGGTTTCTGGACCTGACCAGGGCCTCGGAAGCGCCGGCGGGGGTCGCTACGAGGTGTTCATCGGTGTCGCCGCCCTCGGGGCGACGTTGCTCGGTGCGGAACTCCTGGTTCGCGGCGCCACCCGCCTTGCCGATGAAGCCGGCCTGACGACGGCGTTCGTCGGACTCGTCGTCGTTGCCGTGGGGACGAGCCTTCCCGAGCTTGCGACGACGCTGGCGGCGGCGCGGCGCGGGGAGACCGATCTCATCGTGGGCAACATCGTCGGGTCGAACCTCTTCAACTCGCTCGCCGTCGGCGGCCTGGCCGCAGTGGTGGGTCCGGGGCCGATAGGCAGCGAATTCCGCCCGGTGGCGTTGGTGATGGTCGGTATCGTCGCCGTTGCCGGGCTGCTCGCCGCCACCGGTCATCGCGTGGTCCGGAGGGAGGGCCTCATTCTGCTTGCGGCGTTTGCCGGCTTCGTAGCGCTGTCGGCCTGATTGCTCAGATCGGCGGCGAAGGGTCGTATTGGATGTATCGCCGCACATCGCGCGCCCGGTCTCCCGAGTGCAGGCGTTGTACCAGATAGAGGGCCATGTCGATGCCCGCAGACACCCCGGCGGCCGTGATGATCGAACCAGCGTCGACGAAGCGCTCGTCGGGGCGGGGGATGGCTCCGAGGGACTCCAGCGCAGGCAACTCGGACCAGTAGGTGGCTGCTGGGAGCCCGTTGAGCAGGCCGGCTCCGGCGAACACGAGCGAACCGGTGCACACGCTCGTCATCAGCACGCCGCCGGCGTGGAGTTCTCGCAGCCACGCGCCGATCGCCTCGTCACGGATCTGCGGCCGGGTTCCACGTCCGCCCGGGTACAGCAAGACGTCGAAGGACGGCGCTTCGTCGATTGCGTAGTCCGGGAGAACCCGGAGCCCCTTGGCGCAGCGAACCGGGTCGGTTGTTGCCGCAATGGTGAATACGCCGACGTCATCATCGGGCCAGCCGTGGGCCCATGCCGAGAGCACTTCCCACGGACCTGCCCAGTCGAGTTCCTCAGCGCCGTCGAACAGCGCGATCGCGATCGTTGTGGTCACCGCCCGGCGGCGTCCTCGTCGCCGACGAAGTCCCACCGTTCGCCACAGTCGGCGCACCGAAATGTGAACACCTCGTCGGGTTCTCGATCGGGATCCTCACTTCGATTGAGCCGGTGAGCGGTGCCGCCGCATTCGGGGCAGGGGACTGTTTCGTCGTACGTTTCTGCATCGGTCATATAGAGCCCCCGGAGTGTGCGTTGGCTTCACCTTCAGGATATGGTGACGGCCATGCCGGCGCAGATTCATTCTTCGCGGACGGTTCGAGCCGTCTACATGACGCTCGGGTTTCTGAGCCTGGGCATCGGTCTTGTGGGTATTCCCGTTCCGGTGATTCCGACCACGGGTCCGGTACTGCTTTCTGCCTTCTTCTTTGCCCGATCGTCGGAGCGTTTTCACAGGTGGCTCACGTCGCACCCACGCTTCGGTCCTGCGATTCGCGACTATCAGGCGGGCCTCGGCATCCCGATGCGCGCCAAGCTCGCGGCGCTCATCGCCATAGGGGTTACGTTCACACTGACGATGCTCACCGTGGTGACGTCGGTACCGGGTCGTCTTGCCATGGTCGCGACCGCGGTGGGAATCCTCGCGTTCATCTTCAGCCGGCCCACCAAGCGGGTCACTTCGGCCGACGTCCCCGCCGCCGTTCGCTGAAGCGAGCCGGCCCCGGCGCACCGCCGATTGCCGGAGCCGGCCCGCAGGCCCCTCACCCCGATTCGGTCAAAACCCGTTTTCGTTTCGCAGCCTGCGCTGGACGGCGATGCGGCGTCGCAGCCCGCGACCCCGCCGTTGATAGAACGTGTCCGTCGACGAAGGAGCAACGCCGTCCGTCGCCTCGCCGGTCGGTGACGGGGGCGGCATGAGCGCCGCGGCGGCGAAGCCGGGAGCGGCGAGGCCGGTGAGCGGCGGAGGCGGCAAGGAGTCCCCGGTCGAGACCGGGGTCGCCACCGGTTCAACGGCATGTTCGTCTTCTGGCTCGGTGTCCGTCGCAGCGGACGATTCGTCGAGTGCGGTGACTTCGTCGGAGGTGAGGTCGATGAGGATTTCGACCGAACCGACCTCCTCGAGTGCTTCCGCCGCCAGATCGTGGAGGCGGCGCTCGATGGACCGGACCGCCGAGCGCAGCTGCGGAAGTCGCGCGTGGAGGCGACCGAGCTCGTCACGCGCTTCTCGCAGCAGATCTTCGGCAGCGCCGGTAGCACCGAGACGGATTCGGTCCGCCTCGGCTTCGGCCTCATCGAGAGTCCGGCGCGCTTCGTTGGATGCTTCGGCGGTAGCCGTTTCCGCGGCTTCGCGCGCATCCGTGATCATCACGTCGGCTTCCCGTTGCGCAGTCTGCTGGAGGTCGCCGGCGTCGTGCTCTGCGGTCGCGACGAGCCGTTCTGCCGTGCCCTGGGCATCGGTGACGATCCGATCGGCATCGGTCTGCGCCGCAGCGGCGAGAGCCGCCGCCTCGGCTGCGGCGTGCTCCAGCAATGCTTGTGATCTGGCTGTGGCATGAGCCAGCAGTTCGCTCGCTTCGCTCGTCGCCGACTCCAGGCGGGCGGCCGCCTCGACGATCGACCGTGCGGTCCGCTGTTCAGAGGCGGCTTCGGATTCGGCCAAGATCCGCTCCGATTCGGCCCTGGTGTGAGCCAGCACACTGGCCGACTCATCGCGACTCTCGCGGAGGAGATCCTCCGCCTCCGCGACCAGGCGGTTGGCCTCCACCCGCGCTTCACCGATCATCTCGTCTTTGGTGCGCTGGGCAGACAGGAAGGTGCGGCGAACTGCTTCGTGTGCTTCTTCGGCCTCGGAGACGCGCGCCTCGAGTCGGGGAAGCTCTTCCTCGTACGTACGCAAGGTCGCTGCGATGCGTTGCATCGCGTTGTCGACTTCTTCGGTGTCGTAGCCGCGGCGGGCCGGCGCGAACGCGTGCGCCTCCACCGTCGATGCTTTGACTCTCATCCCGTCTCTCCCTCGTCGGTCCGCCCGCGAGGCCCCGGAACGATTGTCTATGAAATTGGCCCTCTCAATCGCGGGCGCCCTAAGCCCGCGAAAATCGAGACTAGGCACCCATGACCGGCTCCCGCAACCGGTTTTACGCATTGAGCCGACAGCCGTGCTCTCGTACGCTGGTCACATGGAACGGGTCACCGTGGACCTGGGTAAGGAGTGGCTGTCGGTCGCCGACGTCTGTGAGTACCTCGATGTATCGCCTCATGTGGTCACCAGGCTCCTCCGATCCGGTGACATAGTCGGGGTGAAGATCGGCCGGGAGTGGCGGATAGCCCGCATGGACTTCGAGAGTTGGCTGAACCGGCGCCGCGCGGCCTCGGCCGGCGACTGGTGAGCCCGTTTCGCTCACCGGCAGCCGGCGGTACGGTTCGGGTATGACCGCGCCTACTCCGGTCGCCGTACCCGATGTGGACGAGCGCGACGATGTCGACCCCGGCTGGAACGTTGTCGTCTGGAACGATCCCGTCAACCTCATGTCCTACGTCGTCTTCGTCTTCCGCAAGCTGTTCGGTTACAACGTCGAGAAAGCCACCAAACTCATGCTCGCGGTCCACCACGAAGGTCGCGCCATCGTCGCACACGGACCACTCGAGAAGGCCGAACTCGACTGCTACCGGCTTCACCATCACGGCCTCTGGGCGACACTGGAGCAGGCGTGAAGCGGCCATTCCGGGTGCGGGGTGGACGGCTCCGCGTCGACCTGGAGCCGGAGGTGCTCGAACTGCTCTCCGGGATTCCCGACCTCCTCGAAAACGTTGGCGGTGACGGTGATCCTGCGACGCGCCGTCTGGCGCCGGTCGCTCATCCCGGGGACCCGGCCGCGGCGCGTGCGTACGACGAGCTCACGGACGCCGAGCTGGCTCGGGCCCGCAACGTCGACCGCGCCGGCTTCGTGTCGTCGCTCGAAGCGGTGCGAACCCGTCGCGAGCTCGATATCGAGGAAGCGGACATGTGGCTCCGGGTGATCGGCGAGGCTCGCCTGGTCCTCGGGGCGCGACTGGGGATTTTGGAGGACGGTTGGGAGGCCGATGCAGGAGCCGATCCGCGCTACGCGATCCTCGGGTACCTCGGATACCTGCAGGAGGATCTCGTGCATGCCCTCAACCGATTGATGTTCGGCGGCGGCTGACATGGAGCAGGTGGCAGATCTGACGATCCCGTCCGGCACCGCGGAGCTGCCAGGTCGTCTCACGGTCCCCGCCCATGCGCAAGCCGTGGTCCTCTTCGCTCACGGCAGCGGTTCGAGTCGCCTCAGCCCTCGCAACCGGTGGGTCGCAGAGAAACTCAACGAGGCGAATCTCGCCACACTCCTCTTTGACCTGTTGACCGAGGCGGAAGCCGCCGATCGGAGGAACGTCTTCGATGTAGCGCTGTGCGCCGAACGGCTGGTGGCGGCAACGGAGGCCGTTGTGACCCGCCCCGAGTTGGCCGGGGCCTCCATCGGATACTTCGGCGCATCGACGGGTTCCGCCGCCGCGATCCGCGCTGCCGCCGCGCGGCCCGGCGAGGTGGCCGCCATCGTCTCGCGTGGCGGTCGACCGGATCTCGCCGGGGCTGCGCTCGTTGTGGCCGCGGCCCCGACATTGCTCATCGTCGGATCGCGGGACGCAGTCGTCGCCGATCTCAATCGCCGTGCTGCGTCCGAGATGAGCCATGTCGTCGAAGTTGCCGTTGTTCCCGGAGCCGGCCATCTCTTCGAGGAGCCGGGGACGCTCGACGCGGTTGCTGCGCTCGCCATCGACTGGTTCGATCGGTACCTCCTCGGGCCGGACCCGGCAGCGTGAAGCGCAGCGTCGTACCATCGTTCCCGTCGACTGGAGGAAGAGCCATGACCGACGAAGGATTCGAGCGCATTACGGCGCCGGACGGCGTCGAAACCCCATCACCGGCTCCAGCGCCAAAGGAGCCGCGCCAACCCTTGAGCGCCGCAGCAACGCTGCGCCTTGCCATCGTGCTGTATATCGCGGTGACGATCGGATACGGCTTGCCGATGCTGGTGTGGCCGAATCTGCTGTGGGATACGATCGCGGGCGCCAGCGGCGACGAGCTTGCCGGCCTGGTGTCGGTGCGCTGGGCCGGGGGGGTGCTCGTCGGTCTCGGTATCGCGGCGTTTCTCGTTCTGGCTAAGCCCAAGGGCCAGCGCAGCTTTGTGAGCGGCATGACGTTCCACACCTCACTGGCGGCCGCCGCCATTCTCGTTTCGTCGATCAACGGAGAGCTCGACGTCGTGGACGCCTGGTTCCGGTGGGCCTCGTTCATCGTCGTAGCCGTGTTGGCGGTCTATCTGTGGCTGGCGCGGTGGCGGGCCCGTGATCTGCTGAAGGTCGACTGACGAACCACGGCCATGCAACTGGGGGCTCGCTCGCGGCGCGGGCGGACTCTGCGATCGGCCTCAACCAATGGTCGAGGTCGGCGCGCCCGCGCTACTGTGGCCCGGTCCCGATGTCGAGGGGCCGGCTCCCGGGCCGTCGTCGGGCTAGATGGAGAGCACCTCGGTCGGCGCTACGAAGTTGTAGCCCAGCGATGCGGCCACGGCCTCGTTGACGATGCTCCCCGATGCGACGTTGATCCCCGGGATCAGTTCGGGATGGCGGCGGACCGCTTCGGGAAGACCACGGGCCAGCGCAACCACGTACGGGAGAGTGGCGTTCGTCAGTGCGTACGTCGCCGTGTTCGGAACGGCTCCGGGGATGTTTCCTACGGCGTAATGGATGACCCCGTGCGCGTCGTAGACCGGATCGGTATGCGTCGTCTCGCGCGACGTTGCTATGCAGCCGCCCTGGTCGATCGAGATGTCGACGACGACGCTTCCCGGACGCATTGCCCGGATCATGTCCTCGGCGACGACGACTGGGGCCCGGGCACCGGGAACGAGCACCGCACCGACAACCAGGTCCGACGACGTGACGTATTCCTCGACGGCGGCAACCGACGAGCGCACGGTGAAGATCTTGTCCCAGTGCAACTCGTCGATGTGGCGGAGCTTGTCGACGTTGAGGTCGAGGATCACGACCTCCGCCCCCATGCCGGCCGCAATCATCGCGGCGTTGCGGCCGGCCATGCCGGCCCCCAGCACGGTGGTGCGCGCCGGTGCCACCCCGGGAACACCCCCGATGAGGACGCCGCGTCCTCCCTGGGGCTTCTCGAGATGGTGGGCGCCGGCCTGAGTGGCCATACGCCCGGCGATCTCGCTCATCGGGGCCAGCAGCGGGAGCGCGCCGCTGGGCAGTTCCACCGTCTCGTACGCCACGGCGGTGGCACCTGATCCGATGAGGCCACCGGCCTCTTCGGGGTAGGCGGCCAGGTGCAGGTACGTGAACAGCAGGTGGCGCGGCTCGAGCATCGCGATCTCGTCCGGTTGCGGTTCCTTGACCTTCACGATCATGTCTGACCGCGCGAACAGTGTGGCGGCCGATGGCTCGATTTCTGCTCCGGCGCCGATGTAGTCGGCATCGTCGATCGACGAGGATGCTCCGGCGCCGGCCTGGACGACGACCTGGTGACCGAGCTCGATGAGTTCCCGGGCACCGACCGGAGTGAGGGCGACCCGGTACTCCTCGTTCTTCACTTCGGCCGGGACTCCGACGATCACGACGATCCTCCACACACGGCAGCGCGTGCAGCCTATTAGAGCATTCACACGTCTGCGGGCGTCACTTCGGAGGCGCGTCGCGATGAAGGGTGTCGATCAGCTACGAGCTGGTTGCTCACCGCGGTTCGACCTTGCGGCTTCGACCATCCCCGGCGAGGTTGTCGACCGATCGTGATGGGCGTCCTACGTCGTGAGAGATAGGTCGAGATTGCGGGGCCGACGCCAGCCGGTTTCAGGGGTGCCGGGCCGGCGCGATATCGGCCGGTGACTGTGCGGTTGGTGTTGGCGGTGGCGAGCACGAAGCCTCGCGCGCTATCTGTGGCCGACGCAACCACGCCAGAGCGGAAGGACTGACTAGTCACTGTGCGGGCACGGGCCTAGTCCCGTTCAGTCGAATCGGTCAACTTCCGGGCGAGCTCGACCGAAAACGGTGTGGTGACCTCAACCGCGCACTTTCCATCGCCACCCGCTACCTCGCCGCTGCGGAGGCGGAGCCGGGCTTCGCTCTTCACGCTCGTCGCCGGAATCGTATTGATACTCGTGCTTTCGCTCGTATTTGCCATCGCATACGGCACGCGACGAATCACGACCACTGCATCGACGTTGCACACTGCGGACGAGATGCTTCGGTCGGCGACCGTGGCCCGCGCCCAGGTTGCTTTGGCGGTGCACTCTGCAGCGGTGCAACGCGAGTTCAAGGTGAATGCCCATGAATCGGTTCAGGTTTCGCTCGGGGAAGCGGTGGACGCTCTCTCGGACCTCTCCCTTGGGGCAGAAGACGCTCGATCGGCCGATGTCGGGTGGGACGCAGCAGCCGATGCCGTGCTTGCCGCGTTCGATGCGACCGGTCGGGAGATCGTCAACCTCCTTGATGCTCAGGAATCGCTTGCAGCCCAGGAACTCGCCAACGACAGGTTCGATGCGGAATTCCGCGACGTCGTCGACGAGATCGTCGAGTTGCGAGACGTCCTCCGCGATGAGGTCAGGCAGTCCGACGCCAACCTGGGTCGTGTTGGAAACGGAGCGCGTTTCCTGGTCGCGTTTCTCGTTCCGACGGCCGTGATCCTGATCTACCGGGAGCTCACCAAGCGGCAGCAGAAGCAGACGGAACTCGAACGGCGCCTGCAGGCGGAGAAGGAGCTGGGCAAAGCTCGCGACGAATTCGTAGCGAACGCCAGCCACGAGCTCCGTACCCCGCTGACGTCGATCTACGGACTTGCCCTGCTTCTCGAGGAGGACCCGGCGTTCGCCGAATCGGAGACTGCCACCGAACTCCTCGACATGATCATTTCGGAGTCTGCGGATCTCTCCCGCATGGTCGAGGACCTGCTCACCACGGCACGCCTGGACGCCGGCGCGCTCCATTACACCTTCGACAACGCGTCGGTGACAGAGGAGATCGAGGAGGTCGTGGGTCCGCTCCTGCGGTCGGGCCAGGAGATAGCCGTGATCGCGGAGTCCGGAATCGTTCGCGTCGACCAGCTGCGATTCCGCCAGATCCTGCGCAACTTGCTCTCCAACGCCAAGAAGTACGGCGGCCCCACGATCCGAGTCCGCGGCTTCATCGAAGAGCACAGATACCTGACGATCGTCGAGGACGACGGTGAGGGGATTCCGCGCGAACTCGAGGACCGGTTGTTCCAGCGATACATCCACCAGGGGCATCAGCCCCTCGTCCTCGGAAGTGTCGGGCTCGGTCTCTCGATCGTCAGGGCCCTCGCCGAGGGTCAGGGGGGAACTGTGCACTACGAGCGGGCAGACGGGTGGACGCGATTCGTGGTCGTGATGCCACTGGTGGCGCGTATCGATGGCCCCAATCATCCGCCGATCGATTCGGCTCTCGAGGGGCCGGGGTTCGATCTGCAGCCCGGCGGCCTAGAGGACGTTGCGCCACATCCGGAGTCGGCACCGTTGAGCCTGGAGACGCCCGGGGAGGATGGATGACCTGATGGCGCGGTCCCTCTACTCCCGTGCGTGGACCGGGACCAGACGCTGGTGGGCTCTCATGCTCGCCTTGGCTCTGGTCTTTTCCGAGTTTGTGATCTTCGGGGCCGAAGCGCCGGCTGCCACCGGCACCTACCGCGACGAGTTCAATTCCCAGAGTTACGCGGGAGACGACGGCACGCAGACCTTCGCCGGTCCGTGGGCGGAGAACGGTGAGGCCGACGGGGTCGCCGCCGGACTCGTCCAGGTCGTGTCGAACCCGAACTGCGCCGCCACGTGGTGCGGACGCATAGGCGGGGTCGGTGTCGACATCACCGGGTTCGGTGTGCAGCGTTCGGCCAATCTCACCGGGTCGAACCTCGCGACGCTGACTTTCAGCTACCGCCGCAATCGCGTGGGCGGCAATGGAGGTTCGATCATCCTCGAAGCATCGGCGGACGGTATCGGTTGGACGCCGCTACAGACCTATCTGCTGTCGGCGTCCGATGCCGGTCAGGTGCCCCAGTCGTTCGACGTATCCGCCTATATCTCTGCGACGACGTTCATCCGATTCCGCGGCTCGGGAACGACCGACTCGGAGTTCTACTTCGACGACGTTCAGATAGAAGCGCAGGACCTTCCCACAATCACCGGCTCGGTATTCGAGGACATCGACGGTGATCTGACGGGCGGCAGCAATCCGGGTGTCGGGTCCGTCGACGTCTATTTCTTTGCAGACGACGGCGACGGCCTGCCCGATGCCGGCGACACACCCAACCCCGGCAATCCGTACCCGACGAACGGCTCGGGCGGATTCACCTCCCCGCCGCTCAATCCGGGCAAGTACTGGGTCGTCGTCGATTCCAAGACGGTGTCGTCGACCCAAGATCCGGCTGCGCTGCAGACGAACATTTGGGCCGAGCAGACCTATGGGCCGCTCGGTGCCTGGTGTGCCGACGGTGCGGGAGGCACCGTGCAGGGAATCGGGGCCGCCGGGGCGTGCTACGGCGGCCGTCGCGTGGATTCGAATCCGGTCAACCCGTCGTCGGACAGTCTGACGACATGGCACAGCGGCGCCGAGCACATTGCACTGGCCGACATCACTTCAGGCTCCGTCGCCAACGTCGACTTCGGGTTCTCATTCAACGTCGTGACGACACTGCGCGCCGGCGACGCCACCGACGACGATCTCGCCGCTGCCGGTCGCTGGGCCCAGGGCTCCCTGAGACAGTTCATTCAGAACGGCAACGCCCTTATCGCCAACGGCGGCACCGGCTTCAACGGTGCGAACATCATGCGGTTCGTACCCTCGGAAGCGACCAACGACTCGGACGGCGGCACGAACTCCTGGTGGCGGTTGACCGTGTCTTCGGCCCTTCCCCAGATCACCGGCACCCTCACGACGATCGACGGCACAGCGTACGACCGTGCCGACGGCGTGACGATCCTCGATACCAGCACCGGAACGATCGGTTCGACCGCGGCGGTCGGCACCGGACCCGACGGCGTCGAGGGAACCGCCGACGAGGCGTCGCTCCCCGGGGTGGAGTCGCCGGAGCTGTTCATATTCCAGGGTGGACTGTCGACCAATGGGACATCGACAACGGTCCGTCGCCTTGCGATCAACTCGGTGTCGAACGATGGCATCGGGCTCAACAGTCTGGCTGCGGGAGCAGTACTCGAAGACCTGCTTCTGGGTACGGATCCGCGGGGCGCCGACCCGGGGCTCGGCTTCAGATCGAGCGATGGGATTTGGGTCAGCGGAGCAGACGCCGGGATCCTTCGTAGGAGCTTGGTCGCCTACCAGGACCACCACGGCATGCGTCTCAACGCGGGCGCCTCCGGCTGGACCATCGCAGACACCGAGTTCCGCAGCAACGGCTACGACGCCACCGAGAAGTATGGAGTGTTCATTCAAGACGGCACCGCCACGGTGCGCCGCAACCTCTTTGTCGACAACGC
>JBFIQU010000015.1:0-17098 GCA_041609395.1 Acidimicrobiia bacterium
ACAAACCCACCGTGAACCCGCCATCGACCCTCACCCCAACCCTCTCCCTATCCAGGGAGAGGGAGAAAGAAAGGCAGGGAGAGGGAGAAACCAGCCCCGCAGCTCGCGCCTCGCGGCTCGTGCCCCGGCGCCCGACGCGAGAGACGCGGTCCCCCACGAGCGCCGTGGCTAACAGCCAATAGCTATTAGCTCACCCGCCACCGCCAATAGCTCACCCCCTCTCACGAATTCTGTCACACCGCCGCGATACCTTGACACCATGACGGTCACACCACTGCCCGAGACGACGCAAAATGTCCGGTCGTCGGTCGATCTCGACCACGATCGGGTGGAAATCGCCGGCCTGGCGTTCGAAGACCCTGCCGTAGCCGAGCTGCTGCGAGCTCATCCGCCGGAGCAGTGGGAGGCGGTGGTGGTCAGAGCTCTCGCCACCGGAGCTCGCGGACTGCTCTCGATGGGCCTCACGGTCGACATCGCAGGTATCGACGAGAGAGTTCGCGCCACACTGGAGGCGGTCACCTCGGAGGCCGAGCGGTGCGCCAACGGCCTGATGGTTGCAGGGCAACAGGCGGTCACCGCGCAGCTCGACCCGAATACACGAAGCTCGATGATGGCGCGCGCCCTCGATGACTTCGCCGCCCGCCGCGACGAGTTGCTGACCAGCCTCGACCCGGACCGCATCGACAGTCACTCCGCCCGACTCATCAAGGGTCTCACCGATGTCCTCGGTCCGGGCGGCCTGCTCGAGACCCGCTTCCGGCAACTCCTCGACCCCGACGACGGTGCCTCGGTCCTCACCGGTCTCCGCACCGCCGTCGACAGCGGCTTTCGCGAACTGCGCGACCTGCTCATGGAGTCACGGGGCCGGGCCCTCGAAGCCGACCGCGGCACCTCCAAGGGATTCGACTTCGAAGACCAGGTCGAGGACATCCTGCGGACCGCCTCGCGGCCCCTCGGCGCAATCGTCGAACGAACGTCTACACAGGGAGGCGAACTCGGGCCAGACGTACTGGTCGGCGATTTCGTCGTCACGCTGCCATCGGCCGCCGCCATCGCAGTCGAAGCCAAGAACACGCGCACCCTCACCCTCGCAGGCCCGACCGGAATCCTCGCCGAGCTGGATCGGGCCGCCGACAACCGTGGTGCGGCCGTCGCCGTGTGCGTTTCGGCGCAGCCGGCATTTCCTGCCGAGGTCGGTCCGTTCGGCATCTACGGGAACCGGATTCTCGTCGTCGACGATGGCGACGGTCTGATGCTCAGCGCCGCCCTGCGCCTGGCCGCGCAAATGGCAAACGCGGCGTCGTCGACGGCGGCTTCGATCGACACCGCCGCCGTGCGCGAACTGCTCGACACGCTGCGCCGACTGGCCCGTCGCTTCTCCTCGATGAAGAAGAGCTTGAGCGACATCATGTCCTCCGTCGACTCCGTGCGCAGCGGACTCGACGCGATGCGAAACGAGATGCTCGACGTTGTCGCCGACATCGAGCGCGCCGTTGGTCCGGACCAAGCCACGTAACCCCTTGCTAACTTGGCGAGCCGATCGTCGCTTGGAGGAATCGTGGCCGAGTTCACCAAAGTCATGCTCGACGAGAGCGAGATGCCGACCCGTTGGTACAACATCATCCCGGATCTCCCGGAGCCGCCCCCGCCGGTCCTCCACCCCGGCACTCACCAACCGGTCGGACCCGACGACCTCGCGCCCCTCTTTCCAATGGCGCTCATCCGCCAAGAAGTCTCAACCGATTCCTACATCGACATCCCGCAGGAAGTCCTCGACGTCTACCGGCTGTGGCGGCCGTCGCCTCTCTACCGAGCGCGGCGCCTGGAGGAGGCCCTCGGAACCCCCGCCCGCATCTACTACAAGTACGAGGGCGTCAGTCCGGCCGGGTCGCACAAGCCCAACACCGCCGTGCCCCAGGCCTTCTACAACGCTCGGGAGGGCGTCCGCAAGCTCACCACCGAGACCGGAGCCGGGCAGTGGGGCTCGGCACTCGCACTCGCCTGCACGCTGTTCGGGCTCGAATGCGAGGTGTGGCAGGTCCGGGCCAGCTTCGACTCCAAGCCGTATCGCAAGTCCATGATGGAGGTGTGGGGGGCCACCGTGCACCCCAGCCCGTCGGACCTCACCGAAGCGGGTCGCCGCATCCTCGCCGAGGACCCCGACAGCCCCGGCAGTCTCGGCATCGCCATCAGCGAAGCCGTCGAGATGGCTGCCGGTGCCCCCGAGACCAAGTACGCCCTGGGCAGCGTCCTGAACCATGTCTTGTTGCACCAGACGATCATCGGTGAAGAAGCGCTGCTGCAGTTCGCCAAGATCGGCGAGACGCCCGACGTGCTCGTGGGTTGCACAGGCGGCGGATCCAACTTCGGCGGGTTGTCCTTCCCGTTCCTGCGCGAAAAGCTCGCCGGCAACATCGACCCCATCGTCCGGGCCGTCGAACCGGCGGCGTGCCCGTCACTCACCAAGGGCGAATACCGCTACGACTTCGGCGACACGGCCGGCATGACGCCGCTCGTCAAGATGCACACGCTCGGCCACGACTTCGTACCGGACCCGATCCACGCCGGCGGCCTCCGCTACCACGGGATGTCGCCGTTGATCTCCCACATCTACGAGCTCGGGCTCATGGAGGCCATCGCCATCGGTCAGACCGAGTGCTTCGACGCCGCCGTCCAGTTCGCCCGGACTGAAGGCATCATCCCCGCCCCCGAGCCGACACATGCCATCGCCGCCGCCATTCGCGAAGCCGAGGCCTGCAAGGAGAGCGGCGAGGAGAAGGTGATCCTCACTGCGCTCTGCGGCCATGGCCACTTCGACCTCCAGGCCTACGACAAGTACCTGGCGGGCGACCTCGTCGACTACGACTACCCGGAGGACAAGGTCCGGGCCGCGATGGCGCGCGTCCCGGTCATCGCAGGCTGAGTCACAGCTCCGAGCCCGGCAGCACGGAAGCGTGCTCGGAGAAGAAGCGCAGCGCGGCTTCACGGCCGTTGCGGTACATCCGTCGCGCTTCGGCCGGCCCGACGTTGAAGTCGAGCGGGTCGCGGTCGATCTCGAGCTCGAGAACAAGCGCTCGGCGCAGCAGCGGATTGTCAACGGTCCGGGCTGCACGAATCGCAGCCGTCACGACGGCCCGGGCCAGCGACGCCGGACCCCGTATGTTGAGATGCTCGTGCCCGTTGCCGTCCTTGAACCGGATACCGACGACCGGGAGATGCCCGTCCCAGGGGGCAACACGCAGCGGGAAATTGGCAGTGAGTGCGCCGTCGACGAGCATCGCCGAGTCGTTGCGTCGCAGGTCGTGGAGGGGAACGGGACGGAAGAAGAACGGCACGGCCGACGACATGCGCACCGCCCGGGCGACGGAGAACCGCTCGGGAACGATGCCGTAGGTCGGCAGGTCGTCGGGCAACACCACCCCTCGCTGGTGCGTGATATCGGTGGCGACCACCCGCAGCGAGCCGGGAGCGAGGTCGCCGAATCGGCGTACCTGCTTACCCCGCAAGAGCGCCCGCAAGGTGCGCTCCAGCCGATCCCCGCGGTGATGACCGTTGCCGAGGACCAAACTGACATGACGCCCGATGATCGGGAGACGGCCTCCGGGCATCACATCGGTCAGGTCCGGCCACGGGATTTCGGGGATCATCACGTCCATCTCCGTCGGCGAGTACCCGGCGGCGACCAGTGACCCGACGAGCGCTCCTGAACTCGTGCCGACGATCTGCTCGAATCGAAGGCCGAGTTCCATGGCACCGGCTGCGGCACCGGCAAGGGCAATCCCCTTGACGCCGCCGCCGGCGAATACCCCGTAAACGGCACGTTCGCTCATGGTCGGCTCACAGGTGGAATCGACCAGTTTGGGGTCGGGCTTGAGGTCTCTGGAGGCGCCTCCAACCTGCCGGGTGCCCGACCCTGCAATCGCGCTAGGCCTCGAGGGCCGCCACGGCGACGAGACCGGCGGTCGCTCCGCACCGTTCCATGAGCGCCCACAAGTGATCCGGGATGCCGGCGACGGCCACGTGCGAGCGCCACTCCAGTGCCCGCCGCCCGATGCGCCCGAGTTGATCGAGAGTCGCCGTATCCCCGACATGGGCCCCCGAGACGTCGACGATCATCTCCGCTGCCTGCGGCATGAGCACCGCAAGGGTGTCGTCGAAGAGCGTCCCCTCATACCGGCCGAGGTCGCCTTCGACGAAAACCGTCACACGTCTGCCGGACCAGACGGTCTCCAGGCGCAGCGGAAGCACCTCTTCTCGTGTCCCCAGCGTCATCGAACTGCGTTCCGGAACGCTGCGGGACGGGCAGGCGCGGCCGTTACGGTGGACGGAAGTTCTTCGACGCCCGCGGCTTCATCGTTCGGCCACCAGTCCACCGCGTCGAATACGGTTCCACCCGCGTTGTGACGCGATGACCGGGCCGCTTCCAGCACGTTCGCAATGAGGAGCGCGCACATCTCACAGACCGCTCCGTAGTCACCCGGGATGAGCCTGTATCCAGGCTGCTGCCAGGTACCGCAGAGCGAGCACACCCGATACGCAGCGGTCTTCCCCAGCGCCACACCTTGGGTCGTGCCCTTCGTCCGCACCTCGTCATGTCGATCGGGGGCTCCCCCGGCACCGGGGAGCACCGGCTCTTCGGTCGGCGCCGGGCCTCGCTCGAGGAGCCAGGCGACGAAGACGAGCCCGGCGAAGCAAATCGTGATGAGGCCGAACGCAGGCCGGCTTCGGTCTCCGGCCACGAGCGAAGCGAACCCGGTACCAGCGACCACTACGGCGAGGACGGCGCCGAAGGCCAGCGCTCGGCTGAAGACCGCGGAACGACGCCCGAAACGGCGCACGGCGGAGCGAAGCGGCGACATACGACGACCTCCAGGCTCTGGTGTTATCAACTATGCGACGCTTCCCTGAGGAGAGTTTGAAGGGATCCTGAGGCCTGGCTGAAGACGGATGAAACCCTCCCGGCGTGCGTGGGCGTCGAACCACCGACATCGGCTTCAGGAAGCCTTCAGGGACCCCTGTCATGCTGAGTCCGGTCGGCCGGACCACCACGATCGACGCGTCGAAGACCAAGAAAGACTCGAATCGTCGTGCTCGCAAACGCGCCTCACATCCTGATCGTCGAAGACGACGCCTCGCTGCGCGATGCGCTGACGATCACCCTGCGCGAGGAGGGGTACGAGATCGCAGCTGCCCGAGACGGGGCCGAGTTCGCCGCAACCGTCGGCGGGTTCCGGCCCGATCTCGCCATACTCGACATCCGGCTGCCGGGACCACAGAGCGGCCTCAGCATCGCCCGCTCGCTGCGGGCGTCGAGCGATCTGCCGATCCTCTTTCTGACCGCAGCAGACAGCGTCGAGGAGAGAGTGGCCGGCTTCGAGGCCGGCGCGGACGACTACCTCACCAAGCCGTTCGCCATGCCCGAGCTCCTGGCCCGGGTGCGGGCATTGCTGCGACGGAGCAACCGCCTCGTGTCGTCGGTCCGCCGGCTCGGCGACCTCCTCATCGACGAAGGGGCCCGGTCCGTCAGTCGCGGCAACACCGAGATCGAACTCACCAAGACCGAGTTCGATCTGTTGCTCACCCTCGGGCGACGACCCGGACAAGTCTTCCCCAAGGAACGGCTCCTCGTCATGGTGTGGGACTACGAGCATTACGACCCCAACGTCGTCGAAGTGCACGTCAGCGCGCTCCGCCGCAAACTCGAGGCACACGGCCCCCGCCTCATCCACACCGTCCGCGGGGTCGGATACGTCTTGAAGACCTGATGGATCGGTCACGGCTCCATACGCCCTCGCTCCGGGTGCGGATCATCGGTGCCGGCATGGTCACCTGGGTTGTGCTGGTTCTCTCCCTCGACGCATTCGTGTTCCTCAGCTTGCGTACCGAACTGCTCGGCTCGTTGGACGAGCTCCTGGAGACCCGGGCAACGCTGGCCCAGGAGTTGGGAGCAAACCTCACACCCGAGCAGCTCGACGAACGACTCACCGAACTCGGCATCCCCGCCGTCGTCTACGCCGAGGACGGCCGGCGTTTGACCGCCGACCCGGCGGCGCCCGGGTTCGGGCCGGGACCGCCCGGACCGCTCGGCCCACCCGACACTCCGCGCGAGGCGCTCGACGTCGAACTCACCACCGGCGTCACCGTGACCGTCTTCGCGTCCCGTGCCGGAGTGGAACGAACGCTGCGGCAAGTCCTGCTGTTCGAGGCGATCGGGAGCTTCGCCATCACCTTGCTGATGCTCGTGCTGCTGCTCCGCATGTCCAAGGTGCTGCTCGACCCGATCGACCAGGTCGTGGTGACGGCGCGCCGAATTGCCGCCGGCCGCAGCGGGGAGCGGCTCCGCCCGGACCGTCCCGGTACCGAGCTGGGCCGCATGGCTGCCGCTTTCGACGAGATGCTCGATTCACTCGAAGAGGCCGTCGAGCTGGCACAGGCCGCCGAACGAGACGCCCGGGACGCAGAAGCCCGATCCAGGAGGTTCCTCGCCGACGCAGCGCATCAACTGCGCACCCCTGCAGCTGCGCTCCGGGCCCTCGTCGAGTCGCTGCTGCGAACGGAGAACCCGGACGAACAGCAGCAGCTCCTCGACAACCTCGCTCGCGAAGCCACCCGGATGGGGAACCGGGTCGTGTCGCTCCTCAGAGTCGCGCAACTCGACCGCGGCGACACACCACGGATCGAACCAATCGACCTGACGGCGATCGTGGCCGACGAGACCGCGCGAGCCAGGGACTTCGCTCCGCACCTCGAGTTTCTGTGCGCCGAGTCCGAACCCCTGATCGTCGACGTCGACGCCGACATGATCCGGGAAGCGGTTGCCAACCTGCTCGACAACGCACGCAGGTTCGCCGCCCGCCGGGTTCGAGTCTCCGTGACGGCAAGGCCGGGGCACGTCGACATCACCGTGGCGGACGACGGCCCCGGGCTCCCGGCAGGCGGCGAGGAACGTGCTTTCGAACGATTCGAAACACTCGGCGAGCAGGGCGGCACCGGCCTCGGGCTTCCGATTGCACGGGGCATCGCGCGAGCACACGGTGGCGAGGTCGCCTACCGAGACCGGGGCTTCGTCGTGACCTTGCCGGCGGCCACCGCAGTGACGGAAGCCGCTGCTGCACCCCGGCGCAACGCCGGAGATGCGGAGGCCGGTGCGATCGAGACGGACGCGGGGGTTCCTCACAGGCCAGCCTGGTGAGTGAGGAACCGCCCGAGCGGCCCCTGGCCCGGTAGATCGATCATCGACGTCTGCATGAGCGCTTCGATCGATGATCGCCTCGGTCGCGGGGGCCTCCTAGGACTGGCTCGCCTCCCGGGTAGGGGGGAGTTGGGCTCTGGGGGGAACCCGAGAGGCGAGTCGGTGGACGGAGGGAGTTGCTTCCGTTGTCCCGAACTATGCACGACGAACCTGATCGGAAGCTGCAGAAATCCTGAGAGATTGCTGAAGGTTCCGGGCTCGCGTGCGAGGACTGCGACGCTCCTACAAGCCGGCGAAGAGGTCGTCGAGAGGGAGCTGCGGATCGTCGCGCGCCGCCATCAGCTCGAAATCCTCATAGGGATACACCGAGCGGATCACGTCGGCAGGGACCTTGAACCAGAACCCGTCCGGGTCGACCTGCGTCTCGTGGGCACGAAGGGCATCGCGGGCAACTTCGATCCAGGGAGACACGTCGATCTGGGCCCCGAGCTCCGGGTCTGGGTCATCACCGTGACGCTTCAGCCTGTCGTCGAAGGGTGACTCGAGACCGGCAGCCAGCATTGCGTCGTGAAGATGCTGCAAGCGGCGCACCGTAAACGTAGGGGCGAACAGGCGCCGAATCGCCCACGGTTCACCGGCATCGGGAAAGCGGTCCGGGTCGGCGGCGGCTTCGAATACGGCCCGCGACAGATCGTGAACCCGGATGTGATCGGGATGGGGGTAGCGGACGTGCTCGTCGTACCCGATCACGACCTCCGGCCGTTCCTCGCGGACCAGGCTCACGACGCGCCCCAGGACCTCGTCGAACGGAACGTTCACGAACGCAGCAGGGTGCCCGTTGTGCTCCGAGTCGGGCATGCCGCTGTCCCGGTAGCCGAGCTCGACCACCCGGTGATACCCGATGATCTTCGCCGCCGCCTCCAGCTCGCGGCGCCGCAGTTCTGCGAGCCGCTCCTTGACGCCCGGGCGATCCATGGCCGGGTTGAGGACGTCACCCGCCTCGCCTCCGGTAGCGGTCACGAGCACGCATCGCACGCCGGAAGCGGCGTAACGCGCCACCGTTCCGGCGCCCTTCGAGCTCTCGTCGTCGGGGTGGGCATGCAGCGCAAGCAGGGTCCTGGGCATCGGCAGCAGTTAAGCAGCGCCCTCCGGGTTCGGATCGCCGAATCCCGACCTCAGGCCCGGCCGGCGATGCGGCCCGAACCGACGGCTGCGGCCGCTCTCCCTTCGCTGCAGTCCTCGAGAAGGGGGCAGTATCCGCACCAGGGACCGCCGACACGTAGCAGCGACCGTCCCGACTCCCAGCCGTCACGCACCGTGTCGACCATTGTCCCGAGTTGATCAGCCGTGTTCTGAACCTCGCCGGCGGTCGGTTCGGCTGCGACCGTCTCCCCGCTGGCTACCGAGACCGCCTCCACACGGACCGGCAGTTCCCCGCGATCGAGGAGCCACAGCAACGAGTAGAACATGAGCTGCTGGTGGGCGGTGTCGGGAATCGATCCGGTCTTCCAGTCGACAAGCCGCACACCACCGGCGTCGTCGAAGATGGCGTCGATGCCGCCGCGCAACGTCACCCCGGGCATCGGCTCCGCCTCGAACTGGACCTCGGCCCCGGCGAACCCTTCGTGGCGCATCGACGCGAACCGTTGATACAACGCGCCGACCTCGGCGATGACGTCGCGGAGCGCGGGCGGCCGCATCGACAGCGCCACCATCTTTGGATTCATGCCGGCGCCGATCTCCTCCCTGCAGGCCTGCTCGAACTCCGCAGCAGGGATGGGGCCGTCGCGCAGATGGCGAGCGAAGATCCGGTGTCCGAGGCCTCCGGTGAACGAACGACGGGTCTCCGGCCCGTACTCACCGCGAAGTCTTCCCGCCGCCTGCTCCGGACATCTCAGAAACGCAACGTAGGTGGTTGCGGATATCACGATGTCGTCGCCGCTGCGAACCGGAGGAAACGAGATCACCCTGCCATCGTAGGAACGAGCCTCTCAGGAAACGATGGTTTGGCTTTTCTGCGCAGCGAGTACAATGCTGTCGCCGATCTCCCCTGCCGCTCGCAGAACCACGATGCCTCGCAACCTTCGCATATTCCTCATAGCTATCGCTGTGCCGCTGGTGCTGGCGCTCACCGCCGTCGCCGCATTCGCGTTCGACCGTTTCGCCCACCGCGACGAGGTGCTCCGCAACATCAGCATCGCCGACCGGGACCTCAGCGGCCTCAATGCGGCTGCCGTCGAGAACGTCGTACTGTCGATCGAAGATGAGCTGAGCGCGGTCCCGGCAGTGTTCGTCATCAGCGGCACAGAGTTCGTGATGGATCCGGCGGCCGTCGGCCTCGACATTGACGAGCAGGCCGTTGTTGCGGCCGCCTTTGCCGAGGGAAGGTCGGGCAACTGGTGGAAGCAGTTCGACTGGTGGACCGATCAGCTGAGCGGGCAGATCGTGCTGGACATACCGATCACCGTCAACGAAGCGGCGGTCATTGAGATCCTGGCCGAATGGGAGAGAACGGCGATCGACCGGCCGCCCTACAACGGGGCCATCGTCATCGAGGATGGGCGGCCCAAGCCGCTGTATCCGCAGCCCGGCGTGGCGCTGGACCTCGCTGTCGCGCAACCGCTCGTGCTCGATGCGCTCAAACAGCGAGACCGCCGCCCGGTCGAGCTCCCGACGCGGCTCGTCGATCCGCAGCTGTCCGTCGCGGATCTCGACGCCGCCGTGACCGAGGCGGAGTTCCTGGTGTCGGAACCGATCACGCTCGTGGCCGAAGGAGGTGACGCCGAGGTCACCTTTTCCCCCATCCAGCTGCTCGGAGCCCTCAAGACCGAGATCATCGTCAACTCGCCGGCGACCATCGAGCTCGAGTTCGACGTAGCCGCTGTCGAGGCGCTACTGGCTCCGCTACGTGAGCAGCTGGAGAGCCCTCCCGTTGATGCCAGGTTCGAGCTCGACGAAGAGGCGGGGACGGTGGAACTGATCCCCGGCAGCACGGGAACGCTGGTCGACCCGGAACTCGTCGCCGAAGCTCTGCTGGAGGCGGCGTTCGACCCCGCCCGCGTCGGCGAGCTGCCGTTGGTGAAGGGTGCCCAGCCCGAGTTCACGACCGCAGAGGCGGAGGCGATGATGCCGATCACCCTCGTCTCGGAGTTCACGACCCGGCACAGCTGCTGCCAGACCCGCGTCAACAACATCCACCTGTTCGCCGACGCCGTCGACGGGACGATCGTGTGGCCGGGCGAGGTTCTCTCCCTCAACGATCTGGTCGGCGAGAGGACGCTCGAGAAGGGGTACCGCCCGGCGGGCACGATCATCGCCGGCAAACTCGAAGACACCGTCGGGGGCGGCGTCAGCCAGTTCGCCACCACCTTCTACAACGCGGTGTTCTTCGGCGGCTACGAGGACATCGAGCACAGCCCTCACAGCCTCTACTTCAGCCGCTATCCGGAAGGCCGGGAAGCGACCATCTCCTGGCCCCAGCCCGACCTCAAGTTCCGCAACAACAGCGACGCCATCATCATCATCGACACGTCGTACACCGACCGGTCGATCACCGTGAAGTTCTACGGCAACAACGGCGGTCGCGTCATCGAGCCGGGGCTGTCGAGCCGCTACAACTACACGAACCCACCCAAGGAGTTCATTCCCGATCCGGAGGTCGCACCGGGCGAAGAGGTGCTGGAGGAGGAAGGTCGCCGCGGGTGGAGCGTCACCGTCTACCGGACCATCACCTATCCCGACGGCAACGTCTTGGAAGAGGAGTGGCGCCACCGCTACCGGCCGGAACCCGACATCTTCCGGGTCCACCCGTGTGAGCTGCCGGAGAACCATGAGTCCTATACCGGTGAGGAATGCCCTCTGCCGATCCCCGAGGTCGTCGGGCAGGCCGAAGCCGATGCCAAGGCGGCGCTGACGGGAGCCGGATTCACCGTGACGGTCACGACGCAGGACGTCACGATCGAGAGCGGCCAGGACGGATTGGTGGTTGCCCAGGATCCGACCGGATTCGCCGCCGAGGGAGCGGCTGTGACAATCACCGTCGGTAAAGCGCCGCCGCCTCCGTCGACGACGACCACCACGACGTCGACAACGACGACAACAACGACCGCGCCGTAGGGTTCAGTCCCGGTAGAAGACGAAGAAGTCGGCTATGACGCGGGCCAGGGCGTCGACCTGGTCGGGGACCCATCCGCCGCTGCGCCGCACGGAGACGACGTTCGAGGCGACGAACACGTGATCCACGGCCGGGTCGGCGCGAAAGATGCGAACGGCGAGGTCCTCGGGGATTGCATCTGCGACTTCGGGAAGGTCTTCGGGACGCTCGAATCCGCTGCCGTCCTGGCCGGTGATGCTGCGGTCGGTGTCGAACATCGTCACGTCGCCGACGGTGGTCGGCTGCACGGTTATCGGTTGGCCCAGTGTTCCTCCTCGATCGGCTGGGGACTCTAGCGGCCGGAGCTTCCCGGCACGCCCGCCGAGTCGCTCCCGAGCACGTGCAACTTCAGGAGGTTCGTCGATGCCCGTTGGTTGGGGGGTATACCGGCGACCATGGCGACCGCCTCGCCCTCGGTGGCGAGGTTGCGGGCGAGAATCTCTGCCTCGGCACGGGCAAACATCTCGTCGGTCGAATCGAGGCGCTGAAACGCCACCGGGGTGACGCCCCAAAACAGGGCCATGCGGCGGTAGGTCTCGGGCACGGCGGTGAACGCCACGATCTCAGCACGGGGACGGTATTTCGAAATCAGGCGAGCGGTGGCGCCGCTCTCGGTAAAGGCCACGATGACCGGAAGGCCGAGGTTGTCGGACGCCTCGACACACGACTTGGCCACGGCCGACGGGAACGGCTGTTCGCGCTCGAGGAACGGCGCGCCCAGCGAGCCGCCACGCCGGTTCTCTTCGACCTCACGGCAAATCGAGTCCATCACCTGAATTGCCCGTACCGGATAGTCGCCAACGGCCGTCTCCGCCGACAGCATGACGGCGTCGGTTCCGTCCAGGACGGCATTGGCGACATCGGTGACCTCGGCACGGGTGGGGCGGGGGGACGACGTCATCGATTCGAGCATTTCCGTCGCCGTGATCGACAGCCGACCTGCAGCGTTGCACTTCCGGATGATCTCCTTCTGGACGAGGGGAAGCCGTTCCAGCGACAGCTCGACCCCCAGGTCGCCGCGGGCAACCATGGCGCCGTCGGACTCGATGATGATCTCGTCGACATTCGTCCACGCAACCGAACGCTCGATCTTGGCGATGATCGGCAGACCGCCCGCCGCCTTGCGAACCAGACGGATGTCGTCGGCCGACCCCACGAAGGACGCGGCAACGAGGTCGACGTTCATCTCGGCACCCAACTCCAGGTCCCTGTAGTCCTTCTCGGTGAGGGGCGGCAGGTCGACTGAGTTGTCCGGAAACGAGACACCCTTCTGCTGTCTCAGCTCGCCACCTTCGACGACCATGGCGACCGCATCCGGCCCCGTCAATCTCGTGACCTCGAGCCGGACGTGGCCGTCGGCCATCAACACCCGGTCGCCCGGTCCGAGCTCGACGGCCGCGTCGAGGTGATCGATCAGGATCTCGCCCGGAGACGCTTCGCCGCTGCCCTTGCGCAGCTTGACCTCCGTGCCGGGGTCGAGCACGACGGATCCGCCGGGAAACAGCCCGACCCTGATACGGGGACCCTGGATGTCTTGGAGCAGCGCCACGGCTCGCTCTGCCTTGTCGGCCGCGCGGCGCACGTTCGACGTCGCGGCGCGGTGAGAGTCGTAGTCACCGTGCGAGAAATTCAGCCGCGCCACGTCCATCCCGGCGTTGACGAGGCGGGCCACCATGTCGGGGCTAGAGCTCGCCGGGCCGAGCGTTGCGATGATCTTGGTCTTGCGGCGCATCCACCGAGGTTATCAGTGGCGTCCACAGCCGACAGGGACCACTGCGGACCCGGCTAGCCTCGCCCGGCATGGATGCGCCAGCTGAATTCGGCGATCTGGTCGAGCGATTCGACCACATCGCCGTCGCAGTGCACGACATCGGGGCGATCCTGCCCCTCGTCGAACTGCTCGGGGGCCGTTTCCGCAACGGTGGCGACAGCCGCAACGGGTTCCGCTGGGCGCAGTGGCATCTGCCCGGCGGCGCCAAGATCGAGTTCCTGCAGCCGCTCGATCCCGAGGACGCAGACCACTTCCTCAACCGGTTCCTGGCAGCCAATGGTGAGGGGCTCCATCACGTCACCTTCAAGGTCCGGAGCGTCACGGAGGCGGCGGAGCGAGCCCGGGCCCGGGGCTACCGCGTCGTCGGACTGAACCTCGACCGGCCCTACTGGCGGGAGATGTTCCTCCATCCAAAGTCTGCGCACGGCATCCTCATCCAGATGGCGGAATGGACCGACCGGCCCGACCCGGGACGAACGATCGAAGACGTCATCGGAGCATGAGCGTCGTGGCGGGGGTCCCCGTCAAGCAGTTCGGAGTCGCCAAGCGGCGCCTGGCATCGGTGCTGCCGGCCGCCGTCAGGAGCGACCTGGGACGCACCCTGGCCCAGCGGACCCTCGAGATCGTCGACGCTGCCGGGAGCACACCATTCGTTCTCGCCGCCGACCCGGTCGTGGCCGCATGGGGCGCCGGTCTCGGGTACCCCGTGGTGGAGACGCCTCCGGGTCTCGACCGCGCCGCTGCCGTCGCAGCCCAAATGGCCGGCACGACCCACCGGTGGGTGGTCGTCCACGCCGATCTCCCTCTGCTGCAGCCGGCGGATCTCGCTCCCTTGTTGACCGGTCCCGGCTGGGCGATTGCTCCATCCCGCGACGGGGGGACCAACGTCATAGCCGGCACCGGGCCGTTTCGGTTCCGGTACGGACCGGGCAGCTTTGTCCGGCATCTGGCCGCTGCCGTAGCGCACGGGCCGACCACCGTCGTCGTGAGCCAAGGGCTCGCCATCGACCTGGACACTCCGGCCGATCTCGACGCCGCTGTGACGCATCCGCTCGGCCGGTGGCTGTCGCCCTACCTAGGCTCCCGGGAATGACCATCGATCTGTACGAGGACGCTCGCACGACGCCGCCTTCGCTGCCCGTTCCTCAGCGAGTTCTTGCCATCGGGGCGCATCCCGACGATGTCGAGTTCGGGGCCGGGGGCACGCTCGCTACGTGGATCGCCGCCGGCTGTGCCGCCACGATCGCGGTGGTTACCGACGGCTCGAAGGGAACATGGGATCGAACGCTCGACCCGGCAGACCTGGCGGCCCGCCGTCGCGACGAGCAGCATGCAGCAGCCGCCGCCCTGGGAGGGGCCGAGGTGCTGTTTTTCGACCTCATCGACGGTGAGGTGGAGGCAACCATGGCGCTGCGGCAACGAGTCTGCGAGGTGATCCGCCGAACCCGCCCCGACGTCGTCCTCACCCACGATCCGTGGCGCAGGTATCAACTGCATCCCGATCACCGGGCGACGGGGTGGTCGGTCGTCGACGGTGTTGTCGCCGCCCGCGACCACCTGTTCTTTCCCGAGCAGGTGGCGGCGGGCCTCGAGCCGCACCGCCCTTCGAGCCTGATGCTGTGGAGCGCCGACGAGCCCGATCACTGGGAGGACATAGGGCCCGTCTTCGAGCTGAAGATCGCCGCGTTGCTCTGCCACAGTTCACAAAGCCGGACGACGATGGGCGACGCCGGCGCCGACGAGCACCACCGCGCCGCATTCGAAACGCGGATGCGGACATGGGCTGCCGACCTGGGCAGGCCCGCCGGGTTGAGCGCGGCGGAGGCGTTCAAACGCCTTCAGCCGTAGCTGAGCTCAGCCGATTCGCTGCCCGGACCCCGGATCGAAGAAGTGGAACTTGGCGCTGTCGATGACCATCGGTACCCGCTCTCCGACCTGGACCCGCGCATCCGACGACACCCGGGCCGAGAACTTGGTCTCGTTACCGAGTGACGACGGATCGGCCCCGGTGTCGGCCAGCAATTCCTCGATGTCGGGGGTGATCACCGGCGGGATCGGCAGGTTGAAGTGGACGAAGGTCTCCGAGCCGAGCACCTCGACCACGTCGACGTTGGCTTCCAATTGACGATCCGGGCTCCCGGTTTCGATCGACGCATGTTCGAAGTCGCCCGGACGGATCCCGATCACGAGCTCCTTGTTGAGGTGATTCTCGATGTTGGGATGCCGATCGAGAGCCCGCTGATCGACTTCGATCCGGTTGTCGCCGAACACGGCATAGAGGCGGCCGTCCTGGCCCTCGAGGTGACCGTTGACCATGTTCATGGCGGGGCTGCCGATGAACCCGGCGACAAAGAGATTCACGGGTTCGTTGAAGAGGACGGTCGGCGGGGCGACCTGCTGCAAGTTGTCCGGGCGGGCCGCGGATACCGGCTTCAGCACGGCGACGCGGTGCCCGAGCGTCATCGCCTCGACCTGGTCGTGGGTGACGTACATCGTGGTGGTAGCCAACCGGGCGTGGAGGCGACCGAGCTCGGTGCGCATCTGCACCCGCAGCTTGGCGTCGAGGTTCGAAAGCGGCTCGTCCATGAGGAACGCTTTCGGCTCGCGAACGATGGCTCGGCCCATGGCGACACGCTGCCGCTGGCCACCGGAGAGCGCTTTCGGCTTCCGCTTCAGGAAGTCCGTGATCTCGAGAACCTCGGCCGCTTCATGGACGCGCCGCTCGATCTCCGACTTGTCCATCTTGCGCAGCTTCAGGCCGAACGCCATGTTGTCGAACACCGACATGTGCGGGTACAGCGCGTAGTTCTGGAAAACCATCGCGATGTCACGGTCCTTGGGGGGAACGTCGTTGACCACACGGTCCTCGATGTAGAGACGGCCCTCGGTGATGTCCTCGAGGCCCGCCACCATTCTCAATACGGTCGACTTGCCACAGCCAGAGGGACCGACGAGGACGAGAAACTCGCCATCGTGGATCTCCAGATTGACATCCCCGACGGCACGGGTGCCATCCGGGTAGATCTTGCCCAGATCCTCCATCTTGATCTCAGCCACGGCCTTCCTCCCAAGGTTCGCGAAAGCGCCGCGTGAATTTACCAGGTAGGCCATAATCCCGCTCAAGGAGGTCGTGTGACGAAGACACCACAAGAGCGAGTCGCCGTTGTAACAGGCGGGACCGGCGGATTGGGCCGTGCCGTCGTCGACCGGTTTGTCGCCTCCGGACACAAGCTGGGCGTCACCTACATCGTTCCCGATGAAGCAACGAAATTCGAGGACGAACTCAACCTCGGCGACGATCGCCTCATACTCCGGCGCGTCGACGCCACCGACCCCGAGGCAATGAACGACTTCATGAAAGATGTGGCCGCCCGGTTCGGCGGGATCCACATCGCGTGCGCACTCGTCGGCGGATGGGCCGGCGGCCGGGACATAGAGGAGACCGATGACGTGCGCTTCGAGCGCATGATCGACCTCAACCTGCGCTCGGCGTTCTACACCGTCCGGGCCGCACTGCCCCATCTCCGCGAATCCGGATGGGGCCGCATCGTCGTGGTCGGGAGCCGCGCCGCGTACGACACACCGGCCGGTCAGGGCGCCTACAACATTGCCAAGGCAGGTGTCGTGGCACTGGCGAAATCGGTGGCGCAGGAACTCGACACACTCGACATCACCGTCAACGCCATATTGCCGGCGCTCATCGATACGGCGGCCACTCGCAAAGCCATGCCCTACGCCGAGTATGTGAATTTCCCGAAACCCGAAGAGATTGCGGCGGTGATCGAGTTCCTGACGTCGGAGGCGGCGGCTGTCATGAACGGCATTGCGGTGCCCGTCTACGGCGGGGCCTGACCGCAGACACACTCCGTAGCGTCATCTGCCACTTTACGTAGTCAAGTAACCCGCGCTCTGTGCCGATATTCGGCTTTGACCACCAATGGGAAAAGAGCGCATGGTTCCTCTCGACCGACGACGCCGGACG